>DASVQP010000054.1 GCA_036389135.1 Longimicrobium sp. | reverse complement strand
TGGGCCACGGTGCAGTACCAGCGCTTCCTGCGTGATGCCTCGCCGCCCGGTTCCATCGGCTTCAACTGGAACGAGTGCCAGACGACCTTCATGCAGGGCCGCGCCGGCATGTGGGTGGACGGCATCGGCTTCGCCGCACCGCTCGAGGACCGCACCCGCTCCCGCGTCGCCGGCAAGGTGGGCTACGCCGTGGTGCCGCGCGGGCCGGGGCCGGAGCACCACTGCGCGCTGTTCGGCGCCGGCTACGGCATCCCGGAAGCCTCGCGCAAGAAGGGGCCGGCTTGGCTGTTCATCCAGTGGGCGCTGGGCAAGCCCATGCAACTCCGGATGCTGGCCGAGGGCCGCGGCGTGCCGGCCCGCGCCTCGCCCTTCCGCAACGAGGAGGCGATCGGCCGCAGCCACTTCCCGCGCGAGTTCTTCCAGACCCTGGAGGCCAGCTCCAAGATCGCCCGCGCCGGCTTGCCGGAGATCGTGCCGGTGACGCAGTTCCGCGACGTGATAGGCGCCGCGCTCACCAACACCATATCCGGCGCCGACGTGGCGGGCGAGCTGAAGCGCGCCACCGCCGAGTTCCGGCCGGTGCTGGAGCAGAGCGAGCGCGAAAGCTGATGTCGGGCGGCGCCGCGGCCCTTCCCGTCCCGGCGACCGCGGCGGCGAAGCGCCGTCGCCGCAATTACGCGCGGCACTACGCTTGGTTCATCGTGCCCGCGGCCGCCGTGGTGGTGGCCGTCATCCTCTTCCCCTGGGCCTTCACCCTCTATGTCTCCGCCTTCGACTGGCGCCTCGGCGGTGAGCGCCGCTGGGTGGGGCTGGCGAACTACGCCGCATTGTTCAGCGACGCGCGCTTCGGCTGGGCGATGCTGCGGACGCTGCTCTACACCGTGCTGGCCGTGGTGTTCCCCCTCCTGTTCGGCCTCGCCGCGGCGCTCGCTTTCCACCGCCGCTTCCCGCTGCGCGGCTTGGCGCGCGCCGTGTTCATCCTGCCCATGATGGCGACGCCGGTGGCGGTGGCCCTGGTCTGGACCATGATGTTCCACCCGCAGCTCGGCGTGCTGAACTGGCTGCTGACCACCGCCGGCCTCCCGCCCAGCATGTGGGTGTACAGCGCCTCCACCGTCATCCCGACCCTGGTGATGGTCGAGGTCTGGCACTGGACGCCGCTGGTGATGCTCCTGCTGCTCGGCGGCTTGGCGGCGCTGCCGGTGGACCCCTACGAGGCCGCGAAGATCGACGGCGCCACCCCCTGGCAGGCCTTCCGCCACGTCACCTTGCCGTTGTTGATGCCCTTCATCGTGGTGGCGCTCATCATCCGCACCATCGACGCGCTGAAGGCCTTCGACACCATCTACGTCATCACCCAGGGCGGGCCGGGCCAGGCGAGCGAGACCATCAACATTTTCCTCTACCTCCAGGCCTTCGCCTTCTACAACATGGGCTACGCCAGCGCGGTCGTGGTGGTGTTCTTCGCCATCATCATGGCGCTAGCCGCGCTGCTGCTGTGGACGCGCCAGCGGGTGAAGCTGGCATGAGGCGCGCCC
>DASVQP010000053.1 GCA_036389135.1 Longimicrobium sp. | reverse complement strand
AGGCCCGGCCAGGCGAAGACCGTTTCCGTCATCACCGCCCCCGCCAGCAGGTTGGCGTAGGCCAGGCCGCCCAGCGTCACCACCGGCACTAGTGCGTTGGGCAGTGCATGGCGCAGGACGATCGCCCGCTCCTTCAGCCCCTTGGCGCGGGAAACCCGCACATAGTCCTGCCCCAGGCTGTCCAGCATCGCGGCCCGTGTCGTGCGGGTGATCAGCCCGATCGTCGCGGCCGCCAGCACGATCGCGGGCAGGACCAGGTGCGCCGCGCTGTCCCGGAAGGTCTCCCAGTCCCGGTGCAGGAGGCTGTCCACCAGGAACAGGCCCGTCGGCCCCTCTGGCGGGAAGGCGATGGGGTCCAGCCGCCCCGGCCCGGGCGCCCATTCCAACCCGCCATAGAAGATGGCCAGCATGATGAAGGCTAGCCAGAAGGTCGGCGCCGAGACTCCCAGCAGCGACACGGCGCGCGCCAGAGAATCCACCCAGGTGTCCCGCCACACCGCCGCCGCGATGCCGAGCGGGATGCCGACGAGCAGGGTCAGCAAGAAGGAGACCGTCGCCAGTTCCAGCGTCGCCGGGGCGTACTGGACGATGTCCTCCAGCACCGGCCGCCGCGTGGCGATGGAGACGCCGAGGTCCCCGTGGACGAGGCCGTTGAGGAAAATGCCGTAGCGTTCCCACAGGGGCAGGTCGAGACCCCACTTGGCCCGCGTTTCCAGCACGGTCGCTGGATTGCTGGCCGCGATGTCGCCGAGCTGCGCCAGCACCGGATCGCCGGGCACCAGCGCGGAGATGAGGAACACGACCAAGCTCGCCAGCACCGCCATCGCAACGGCCGCGAGCAGTCGCGTGGCGATGTATCGCGGCACGCGGACGAACCTCCTTGTTGCGCCCAGTCTGCGCCTGTTGCACGGATGCCATCAAGCGAGGGGAAGAGCCATGGACGGCGATGTGCGGATGGAGATCCGGGACGGGGTAGCAGAGCTGGTGCTGGACCGCCCGGCCAAGCACAATGCGGTGACCCCCGCCATGGCTCGGCGCCTGCTCGACCACACCCGCGCGCTCGACGCGGATGATGGGGTCCGCGCCGTGCTGCTGCGGGGCGAGGGCGAGCGCGCCTTTTGTGCCGGCAGCGACCTGAACACCCTGGCCGCCTACCCCTCCGCCTGGCATTTCCGCAACCGGGTGGAATATGCCGCCGCCGTCCGAAACATCCGCAAGCCCGTGGTCGCGGCCCTGCAGGGCTGGACTTTGGGGGGCGGCGCGGAGGCCGCTCTCTCGGCCGACCTGCGCGTGGCGTCCGAGACCATGCGGCTGGGCTTCCCGGAAGTGCAGCGGGGATGGGTGGGCGGCGGCGGCGCCTCTCAGCTTCTGCCCCGGCTGATCGGCCAGGGGCGGGCGGCACGCCTGTTGATGCTGGGTGATGCCATCGACGCCGCCGAGACGCTGCGGCTGGGCATAGTGGAAGAGGTGGTCCCCCAATCCACGCTGCTAGACCGGGCACGGGAGATCGCCGGAAAGCTCGCGTCCCTCTCCCCCGTCGCGGTGCAATCCGTGAAGGCGGCGATGCGGATGGCCTTGGAGGCCCCGCTCTCCGCCGGCCTGGCTTACGAGAATGAGATGAACGTGCTGTGCTTCTCCGCCGGCGACCACCTGGAGGGCATCCGCGCCTTCAATGAGAAGCGTCCCGCGGAGTTCGCCCGATGAAGGTCTTCCTTTCCCACACCGCCGAGACCTTCCCCGGCTACTTCGGAGACCGCGCCCTGGCCGCGCTGCAAGAGCACGCCGAGGTCGTCCGCAACCCCACGGACCGCGACCTGCGGGACGCCGAGCTGGCCCAGGCCGCCGCTGGCTGCCACGCCATCATAGCCTATCGCGGGAGCCCCGGCACGGCGGCCACCTTCGCCGCGGCGCCGGACCTCGTCGCCTTCCTGCGCTGCGCGGTGGACATCAGCACGGTGGACGTGCCTGCCGCCTCCGCCCACGGCGTCCTCGTCACCCGCGCGACGCCCGGCTTCGTGGATGCGGTGGCGGAGTTGGGCATTGGAATGATGGTGGACTTGGCGCGCGGCGTATCCCGCTCGGCCGGCGCCTATCACCGCGGCGAGATCCCGCCGCCCCGCACCGGCGCACAGCTCTCTGCCGCGACGCTCGGGGTGATCGGCTACGGCCGCATCGCGCGCCGTCTGGCCGCGATCGCGCGTGCCCTGGGAATGCGCGTGCTGGCTTACGACCCCTACACGTCCCCGGAAGAGCCGGGCGTGCAGGTCGCCGGCTTCGGCGAGGCGCTCTCGGCGGATTTCGTCGTCTGCCTCGCCATCGCCCTGCCGGAAACCGCGAACCTCATGGACGCGCGCGCATTCGCCGCCATGCGCCGCGGCGCCTTCTTCATCAATCTGTCCCGCGGGGAGCTGGTGGACGAGGCCGCGCTGGAGGCAGCGCTGGACTCCGGCCACCTCGCCGGCGCCGCGATGGATGTGGGCCGCGCGCCGGACCAGATGCCATCCCCCCGCCTCGCCGCCCGGCTGGACGTGGTAGCGACCCCGCACCTGGGTGGCCTCACGCCGCAAGCGGCGGAGCACCAGGCGATGGACACGGTGCGCCAAGTGGCGGCGCTGGCCGCGGGGCGCCTGCCGGAGGGGGCGGTGAACGCGGAAGCCGCGCACCGGCTCGCGCGTTTACGAAAGTAAAAGGCTGGAGAAAGGTGATTCCCCCAGCTTTGCTTATCAGGCCAGCGTGACCTTTCCGGTCTCCAGCTGCCACCCTGCTGCGGTCAGCGGAAAGTCCTTCACGCTGTTGCGGACCGCGATCTGGTAGATCGGCTGGAACAGGATGAAGTGATTC
>DASVQP010000052.1 GCA_036389135.1 Longimicrobium sp. | reverse complement strand
CGTGGGGGGGGGGCAGCGGTGGGCAGACACGCAGGTCTGCCCTGCGGGTTTTGGGTGCGGACCGGCGGGGGCGGAGCAGGGGCGGACACGCGCGTGATAAATCACGTCCCTACCCACGAATGCCGTGGTAGGGGCGGATTTTCCAGCTCCCTCTCTCGCTAACAGAGGGCGCAGCCCTCTCCTGTTATCGGGAGAGGGGGCAGTCGAGTGTAACGAGACGGGGGTGAGGGCCTACTCCGCCGCGTTCCCCACGATCAGCACCTCGCCGGTCGGCTTCGGGAGGCCGCCAGCGGGCTCCTCCGTGACGGCGACCGCGCGGATCTGTTCGTTGGGAACGTCGTAGGCGCCCTCCACGCTGCCGGCGCCGTCGCGGCCGGGGCGGAAGGTGGGGGCGGCGACCGGGCCGGCGGGAGTGATCAGCCAGAGCTGGTACTCGCGGCCCGGACGCACCTGCGGGAGGTTGTACGCGAAAAAGGTGTAGCGCCGCCGGACCGGGTTCCAGAACATGCGCCCAGACGGTGCTCGCTCCTGCGTGGACGCCAGGGTGATCACGCGCACCTCCGGCCCGGCCAGCGCCGCCAGCGTCGCCTCTCGCTCCGCCAGCGTGGATTCCAGACGGCCACGGTCGCGAGAGAGGGAGGCGGTCTGCTGCTCCAGCGAGCTGACCCGGCCGCGCAGCGAGAGGGCGTACGCACCCAGGCCGATGGCGATGAGCACCGAGGCCGCCGCCGCGAGCCAGGCAGGCAGCGCCGAGCGCCGGCGCGACGCGATCGGGATCACGCGCGTCTCCGGCGCGGCCACCACGGGCTCGGCCGCTTCCCCGCCCCGCACGTCGGCGGCGGCGCGGGCAAGGAGGCGCGCGCGGATGCGGTCCGAGCGGGCGGGCGCCAGCGGGACGTGCGGGGCCGTGTGCGCCAGGAGCGACGCGGCCTCTCGCAGCGACTCCAGCTCGGCGCGGCACTCGGCGCAGCCAGCAAGGTGGGCGTGCAGGGCTTCCCGCTCCTCACCGTCGAGGGCGTCGAGAGCCTCCGCGGCGAGCGCCGCCTGCACGTTTTCGTGCTCAGTGTCGAGACTCATCCACCCTCCTCCCGGAAAACCACGAGCGATTCCCTCAGCTTCTGGAGCGCCAGGCGAGCGCGCGTCTTCACCGTGCCCAGCGGCTGTCCCAGCTTCGCCGCGATCTCGGACTGGCTCAGACCGCGAAAGTAGGCGAGCTCCACCGTCTCGCGCTGTTCGGGCGGAAGCTGCGCCACCGCGGCCGCGATCAACCGCCTGCGCTCGTCCTGCTCCGCCGCGGCATCGGGCGAAGCGGGACCCTCGCCATCACCCGAGCCGGGCTCCGGGATGTTCTCCCACGACTCCTCGCGGAGCCGGCCACGCGCGCGCACCCGGTCCAGCGCGCGGCTGCGCACGATCATGGTGAGCCAGGTGGAGACGCCGCCGCGCCCTTCTTCGTAGCGCCCCGCCTGCCGCCACGCCTGCCAGAACGCCTCCTCCAGCACCTCTTCGGCGTCGTTGGGATCGGCCACGATGCGGCGCGCGACGGAGTGCAGGAGAGGGGACCAGCGGTCGTACAGGAGCCCGAGGGCCTTCTCGTCTCCCGCCGCCATGCGCCGGACCAGCGCGCCGTCGTCGGGACCCGAGTCGTCTGCAGGGAGATACGAGACCGTGCGCTGTGTCGGATGCATGGAGAGAAGTTGCTGCGACACGAAGGGCCTCGCAAGGTATAAGTTGGAGCGGGTACAGGGTGGAGCCTGAAACGTCCTTTGCACAACGCGCGCCATCCTGATGCAAAGCTTGTACGACAGCAGAAAAAGCGCATGAACGGAAGCATGAAAACGCCCCCTCCCCGGCGGACCAGGAAGGGGGCGGCGTTACAAATGACGAGGATCAGGCGAACTGCTGATGCACCCGCTCGGCGAGGGCCCGGTTCATCCCGGGCAGCTCGGCCAGCTCGGCGGCATCGGCCTGGCGCAGCGAGTAGAGGGTGTGGTAGCGGCCGACCAGCGCCTCCACGCGGCGCGGACCCATCCCGGGGATCGCCTCCAGGTGGACGGCCAGGCGCTCGCGCTCCAGCGACATCCCGACGACGGACGCGTCGGAGACGTCGTGGCCGCGGCCGCGCAGGTCGTCCAGCAGGCCGAGCCACTCGGCGTGGTTCCACCCCTTGGGGCGGGCGCTGACGAACTCGCGGAGGTCGGCGCGCAGGTTGGCGTCGCGGCGCACCGCGTCCTGCCGGTTGCCGCCACGCGCGCCCGTGCCGGCGCGCGGCGAGTTCCCCGCCGCCTTCTTCGCGCTCACGCCGGCGCGCGGGCCGGCTGCGCGCACGGTGCGGGTGGAGGTGGTGCCCCCCTCGGTGCCGCCCGGGACGGCGCCGCCCTCCTCCTTGGCCGTGCGCGTGGTGCGGGTGGCGCCCTTGCGCGCCGCGGTGCTCGTCTCGCCCGTGGCGGTGGTGGTGGAGCGGCCGGTGCGCTTGGACGGGGTCTTCGCGTCCCCGGCCGGGCCGGCGGTGGCGTCGGCTTTGGCGCCCTTCGCCCGGGTCTTGTCTGTCTTCGCCATGGACGTTGGCTCAGTCGTTATCGGTGATGGCCGGCGTGCCGGCCGTGGGCTGCTGCTCCTCGTCCCGCTTGAGGACCAGGATGGAAAGCGGCGGAAGCATCAGCCGCAGCGAGTCCGGCCGCCCATGCTCGGGCACCGGCTCGCTGTACACGGCGCCCGCGTTCCCCAGGTTGCTCCCGCCGTACGCGAGCGCGTCGCTGTTCAGCAGCTCGCGGTACAGCCCCGGGCGCGGCACACCGATCCGGTAGTCCGGCCGCGGGATGGGGGTGAAGTTGCACGCGAAGACCAGCTCTTCGCCAGTGGCCGTGCTGCGCCGCAGGAAGGAGAGCACCGTCTGCTCCACGTCGTGGAAGTCGATCCACTGGAAGCCCTCGTGCGTGCAATCCGAGTCCCAGAAGGCGCTCTCGCGTGCGTACAGCGCGTTGAGGTCGCGCATGAAGCGCTGGACGCCGCCGTTGAGCGGGTTCTCAAGGAGGTGCCAGTCCAGCGACCTCCCCTCGCTCCACTCGCTCCACTGCCCGAACTCGCCGCCCATGAAGAGGAGCTTCTTCCCCGGGTGCGCCCACATGAACCCGAGCGCCATGCGCAGGTTGGCGGCCTTCTGCCAGGCGTCGCCCGGCATCTTGCCGATCAGCGAGCCCTTGAGGTGCACCACCTCGTCGTGCGAGAAGGGGAGCACGAACCGCTCGCTGAAGGCGTACATCAGCGAAAAGGTGATCAGGTTGAAGTGGTACTTCCGGTAGACGGGGTCCTCCTCCACGAAGCGGAGGAAGTCGTTCATCCACCCCATGTTCCACTTCATGTGGAAGCCCAGCCCGCCCAGGTGCGGCGCCTGCGTCACCCCCGGCCACGCCGTCGACTCCTCGGCGATCATCAGCACGCCGGGGAAGCGGTCGCGCACGGTGGCGTTGAGCTGCTGGAGGAAGTCGATCGCCTCCAGGTTCTCGCGCCCGCCGTAGCGGTTGGGGACCCACTCCCCCGCTTTGCGGCTGTAGTCCAGGTAGAGCATGGAGGCCACCGCGTCCACCCGCAGCCCGTCCAGGTGGTACTCCTCCATCCAGAAGAGCGCGTTGGACAGCAGGAAGTTGCGGACCTCGTTGCGCCCGAAGTTGAAGACCATCGTCCCCCAGTCCGGGTGCTCGCCCTGGCGGGGGTCTTCGTGCTCGTACAGCGCCGTGCCGTCGAAGCGGCGCAGCGCGAAGGCGTCCTTGGGAAAGTGCGCCGGCACCCAGTCCAGGATCACCCCGATCCCGCGGCTGTGCAGGTGGTCCACCAGGTACTTGAAGTCCTGCGGCGGCCCGAAGCGCGACGTCGGCGCGAAGTACCCCGTCACCTGGTACCCCCACGACGGGTCGTACGGGTGCTCCATCACCGGCAGGAGCTCCACGTGCGTGAAGCCCATGTCGCACACGTAGTCCGCCAGCTGGTGCGCCAGCTCGCGGTAGGTGAGCGGACGGTTCTCCTCCTCGGGAACGCGCTTCCAGCTCCCCAGGTGCACCTCGTAGACGGCCATCGGGCGATCCTTGCCCGGGTCCTCGCGCCGCTTCTCCATCCACTCCGCGTCCGTCCACTCGTAGCCGCGCAGGTCCGCGACGACGGATGCGGTGAGCGGGTTGTGCTGCGCCGCGAAGGCCACGGGGTCGGCCTTGAGGAAAATCTCGCCGGTCGGACCGCGGATCTCGTACTTGTACGGCGTGCCGGTTGGGACGCCCGGGATGAACATCTCCCACACACCGACGCCGGGGTGGCGGCGCATGGTGTGGCGCCGGCCGTCCCACAGGTTGAAGTCGCCCACCACGCTCACGCGCTGCGCGGCCGGCGCCCACACGGCGAAGCGCACGCCCTGGACGCCGTCGATCTCGTCCGGGTGCGCGCCGAGCACGTCGTACAGGCGCAGGTGCGTCCCCTCGCCAATCAGGTAAAGGTCGAACTCGGCGAGGGTGGACTTGAAGGAGTACGCGTCCGCGAACTCGCCCACGGACCCGTCTTCCCACGTTACGCGCAGCTGGTAGGCGAAGGGCTCGGTGCCGCGCGGAAGGATCGCCTCGAAGAAACCCGCATCGTTCACCCGGTCCAGCGTGCGCGGCGAAACGATCCCGGTGCCGAGGAGCGCCACCTCACTCGCGCCGGGGATGAAGGCGCGCACCACGGTGCGGATCTCCCGCCCCACGGAAACTCTGTGCATGCCGAGCACCCGAAACGGGTCCGTGTGCTCGCCCTGGACGATCAGTCGTACGTCGTGCTGGAGTGTTGCCTGGGCCATCGTGCTCCGGTCTCTGGCGTGCGGGGGCGCGGGGTAAAAGCGTGCCCGCCTTGTGGCTCGAAGCCCGCGCCGTGCTGCGAAGCCCGTGCCGCCGCGCGCCTTCTACCCGTTCGCCCCCTTTCCGTGTGACGCGAGCCGCGCCGCCGCGGCCTCGTCCAGCAGCCACACCATGTCGCCGCCCGCCGGCCTCACCCCCTGCGCGGGGATGCGATGGGGGTCACGCGGCCCCTCCAGCACCTTCTTCACGACCTCGGCCTTGTCCCCGCCCGGCGCCAGCATCTCCACGTGCGCCGCCGCGTTGACCACGGCGAAGGTGAGGGTGATGCGCGGCTCGCCCAGCGGCCGGTACAGCGCCGCCGCTACCGTGCGCCCGCGCTCCAGCAGCAGTGGATCGAAAGGGAAGAGGGAGCAGGTGTGCCCGTCGGTGCCGAGCCCCAGGTGCACGAGGTCGAAGCGCGGAATCCCCTCTCCGAAGTCCGCCGCCAGCTCCATCGCGTACTCCTCCGCCGCGCGCTCGGGTGGAATCTCGCCGCGCATGCGGTGCACGTTGGCGGGCGGGATGGGGACGCGCGACACGAACGCCTCGTTGGCCATCCTGAAGTTGCTGCGCACGTGCCCCGGAGGCACGCACCGCTCGTCCCCCCAGAACAGGTGCACCTGCTCCCACGGGATGCTGGACCGCAGCGGCTCCTCCGCGAGCATGGCGTACGCCGCGCGCGGCGTCGTTCCTCCGGAGAGCGCCACGGTGAACCGTCCGCGCTCCGCCACCGCCTTGCGCGCGAGCTCCGCGAATCGCTCCGCGGAGGCGCGGGACGCCTCCGCGGCGGTGGGGAAGGTGAGGAGGAGCGGGGTGGTCATGGCAATGGCGTTCAGTGTAGGTATGCTCGGCGATGAGCCCAACGCGGCCTCCCCCTCTCCCCGGCCCTCTCCCCCGCAAGCGGGGGAAAGGGTGCACTCCGCCCGTGATCACAATCCCGAAGCGCTCCCCCTCCCCCAGGCGGTTTTGGGGAGGGGAATGCGTCGCGGAGCGACGCTGGGGGTGAGGGTCCCTCACGGCTGATGCCACGCCCTCCGATCGTCCCCCATCAGCCGGTCCGCGCACTCCGGCCCCCAGCTCCCCGCCGGGTAGCCCTCGGGCTCGCCGCCTGCCTCCCAGCGCTCCAGGATCGGCGTGACCAGGGTCCATGCGGCCTCCACCTCGTCGCGGCGGGCGAAGAGGGTGGCGTCGCCGAGCATGGCGTCCAGGAGGAGGCGCTGGTAGGCCTCGGGCGACTCGGCGCCGTCGAAGGCGGTGGCGTAGTCGAAGTCCATGCTCACCGCCTGCATGCGGCCGGTGAGGCCGGGGACCTTGGCCTCGAAGAAGAGCGAGATCCCCTCCCTGGGCTGGATGCGCAGGACCAGCGAGTTCGGCGCGGGGAGGTCGCCCTCCACCAGGTCCATCACCGGGTGCGGCGCCGGGCGGAAGGCGACCACCACCTCCGTCGCCTTGGCCGGAAGACGCTTCCCCGTGCGCAGGTAGAACGGGACCCCTGCCCATCGCCAGTTCTCCACCTGCAGCCGAAGAGCCGCGTAGGTCTCGGTGCGCGAATCGGGGGCGGCGCCCTCCTCCTGGCGGTAGCCGCGGCCCGCGATCCCGGCGGTGTACTGGCCGCGGACGGTCTCGCGATCGATGTCCTCGCCCAGCAACGGGCGGACGGAGCGCAGCACCTTGACCTTCTCGTTGCGCACCGAGTCCGCGTCGTACGATGCGGGGGGCTCCATCGCCACCAGCGTCAGGATCTGGAGGAGGTGGCTCTGCACCATGTCCCGCAGGGCGCCGCTCTTCTCGTAGTAGTCGGCGCGCATCTCCAGCCCCACCTCCTCCGCGACGGTGATCTGCACGTGGTCGATGTGGCTGCGCGTCCACAGCGGCTCCCACACCGAGTTGCCGAAGCGGAAGACCATCAGGTTCTGGAGCGTCTCCTTCCCCAGGTAGTGGTCGATGCGAAAGATCTGCCGCTCGTCGTAGACCTCCAGCAGCGCCAGGTTCAACTCCTTCGCGGAGGCCAGATCGCGGCCGAAGGGCTTCTCCACGATGGCGCGCGTCCAGCACGGGCAGCTCGGCGGGCAGATGAGCCCCGACTTCCCCAGGTCGCGCGAGATCTCGTCCACCACCTGCGGGGGCACGGCGTAGTAGAAGAGGCGGTTGCCCGGGACTCCGAACTGTTGATCGATCGCCTGGAGCTGCGTCTTGAGCCGCTCGAAACCTTCCGCATCGTCGAAGACGTGGCTTCCGAAGAAGAGCCGCCGCCCGAACTCCGCCCACTCCTCGTCGGTCGCCGCCGTGGCGAACTCGCCCAGCGCCTCGCGTGCGCGGCGACGGTACTCCTCGTCGTCCATCTGCTCGCGCGCCACGCCGACCACCGCGAACCCCTCGGGCAGAAGCTGCTGCTGCCAGAGGCGAAAGAGCGCGGGGATCAGCTTGCGGCGCGCCAGGTCGCCGGTGCCGCCAAAGATCACCAGCACCAGCGGCTGCGGCACGCGCACACTCGACAGCGCCTTGCGCAGCGGCGACGCAGAGGCCGCTCTCGCCCCTGCCGCGGCCGGCGATGCGGTGCTCACTTGGGCCCCTCCGGCTCGGCGGCCTTGATGGCGTGCCCGCCGAACTGGTTGCGGAGCGCGGCCAGCACCTGCGCGCCGTAGCTCTCGTCCTGCCGGCTGGCGAAGCGTGCCATCAGCGACAGGGTGATGACGGGGGCGGGAACGTCCAGGTCGATGGCGGCCTGCACCGTCCAGCGCCCCTCGCCCGAGTCGGCCACCCACCCGCGGATGCGCTCCAGCTCCTGCCCCTCGGCGGCGTAGGCGCGCTCCAGAAGCTCCAGGAGCCACGACCTCACCACGCTCCCGTGCTGCCACAGCCCGGCGATGCGCTGCAGGTCCAGCGGAAACTCGGACTTCTTGAGGATCTCGAAGCCCTCGGCGTACGCCTGCATCAGGCCGTACTCGATGCCGTTGTGGACCATCTTGGTGAAGTGCCCCGCCCCGCTCGGCCCCACGTGCTCGTAGCCGTTCTCCGGCGCCAGCGTGCGGAAGGCGGGCTCGCAGATCCGCACCGCCTCGTCCGGCCCGCCCACCATCAGGCAGTAGCCGTTCTCCAGCCCCCACACCCCGCCGCTCGTGCCCGCGTCGATCAGGTGGATGCCGCGCGCGCCCAGCTCGGCCGAGCGCCGCTTGGTGTCGTGGAAGTTGGAGTTGCCGCCGTCGATCAGCACGTCGCCGGGCTGCAAGAGGTCGGCGAGCGAGCGCAGGGTCTGCTCCGTGGGGTCGCCGGCGGGGACCATCACCCACACCACGCGCGGCGCCTGGAGCGCGCCCACCAGCTCCGCCAGCGAACCTGCGGGGGTCGCGCCGGCGTCGGCCACCTTCTGGACCGCCTCGGCGTTGAGGTCGAACACCGCCACCTCGTGCCCGCCGCGGATGAGGCGCTGCACCATGTTGCCGCCCATCTTCCCGAGCCCCACCATCCCGAGCCGCATCCGCCCCTCCGCGTGTGCTGGTGTACGCCGGCCGCGCTTCGTCGCGCGGCATCGCTGCAAATACGCACCCCCGGCCGGGCGCGGCAAGCTCCGGGCACAAAAACGCCACCGGGCCGCTCCTGGTTAGGAGGCGGCCCGGCGGGGAGGCGATGTCCGGAGGGGTCCTGGCGGGGAGCGGCGGGGAGCCGCTTCGTCTTGGGCCCGGGGCACGCCGCCATCCGAGGCGGTCCCGGGGTGCTGCTGTGAATGTGCGAGGCGGAAAAGTGGCGAGCAGGGGGACATTCGATGACATCCCTCAGGGCAACCGGTGTGCCGATCCCGGCCGATTCCGGTGTTGTGCTACGATATCGTGTGGCAGCAACATCTTAGCCTCGGGGAACATTTCCGTCCGATGGGAACATGTGCGGCACGATTGGGACAGCCGGGACACACGGGTCGCAGCCAGGTGTCCCAAATCGGATGCCGGGCGTCGTCGCGAAGGCGGGCACGGGCAGCCACGCGGGGCGGCCCCTACGAGGTCTGGTTGGTCAGGCGGCTTGGGCGCGGAAGAAGGGTGGGCAGACACGTGGGTCTGCCCTACGGAATTCGTGCGTGGGGGCGAATGTCGAGAACGGGCGGAGGGTGGGCGCGATGAATCGCGCCCACACGGAATCCGTGCACCCCACGGAGATCTGCGCGACCGCCCCCTTCCCCAAGGTAGTTATAGGGGGAGGGGGCAGCGAGGTGACGAGCGGGGGAGGGGGCCCCTACGCCTTCGCCCCCACCCGCGCCAGCTTCTCCTCCACCACCTGCATCATCCCGCGGAACGACTTGGAGAACTTCTCCACGCCCTCGGTCTGCAGCTGCTCGGTGACGGCGTCCAGGTCGATCCCCAGCTCGCGGAGGTCGGCGAGCACCTGGCGCGACGAGGCCACGTCCTGGTCCACCGTGCGGCGCGCGACGCCGTGGTCCGCGAACGCCTTGACGGTGGCGAGCGGCATCGTGTTGACGGTGTGCGGCCCGATCAGCTCCTCCACGTAAATGACGTCGCGATACTCGGGGTTCTTGGTGGAGGTGCTTGCCCAGAGCGGCCGCTGCACCCGCGCGCCGCGCCCCGCCAGCCGGTCCCATCGCTCGCCCGCGAAGACCTCGGTGAAGCGGTGGTACGCCAGCTTCGCGTTCGCCACCGCAGCCTTCCCCATCATCGACTTCGCCGTGTCGCCGCCCAGCTTCTCGAGCTGCGCATCGACCGCGGAGTCCACGCGCGAGATGAAGAACGACGCCACCGAGGCCACCCGGTCCAGCGCCCCGCCCTGTTCGGTGCGCTTCTCCAGCCCGCGCAGGTACGCCTCCATCACCCGCTCGTAGCCGGAGATGGAGAAGAGGAGCGTGACGTTGACGTTGATCCCCTCCGCGATGAGCTGCTCGAAGGCGGGGACGCTGTGCTCCGTGCCCGGCACCTTGACCATGAGGTTGGGCCGGTCGACCGCCTTCCACAGCCGCCGCGCCTCCTCCAGCGTCTCCTCCGCGCTGTGCGCCAGCTCGGGCGACACCTCCAGCGACACGAACCCGTCGTGCCCGCCCGCGGCCTCGTAGACGGGGCGAAAGAAGTCGCAGGCGCGCTGGATGTCCTGCACCGCGAGCGTCTCGTACGCGCGGCTCGCGTCCGCCCCGTCCGCCGCCAGCTCCTCCATCGCGGAGTCGTAGTCGTCGCTCTTGCCGATCGCTTCCTCGAAGATGCTGGGGTTGGAAGTGACGCCGCGCAGGTCATACCGCGCGATCATCGCCTCCAGCTCCCCGTTCTCCAGGATCTCGCGACGGATGTAGTCCAGCCACACGGATTGGCCGAGGGGATGCAGTTGGTGAAGTGGGTTCGTTTCGGGCATGGGTCGTCCTCGCGGTATGGGTACTGAATACTGGAGTCCCAAGTGCTGAGTCCTAAGTGCTAAGTAACTGCGGTTCAGCACTTAGCACTCAGCACTTAGCACTTCTTTTCTATTTCTCATCCATTCCCAGCTTCGCCCCGCCGGCCCCCGCCTCCCCTTCCCCGCCGGTCGGCGTCGGGCCGCGGCCGAGGGCGGCGCGGGCGTGCGCGGCGATGTTGGCGGCGCTGAAGCCCAGCTCCTCGAAGACGCGCGTGGCCGGGGCCGATGCGCCGAAGCGCGTGATCCCCACGATGTGCCCGTCGCTCCCCACCCAGCGGTGCCACCCCATCGGGCTCCCCGCCTCCACCGCCACTCGTGCGGTGACCGACGGCGGGAGCACCGATTCGCGGTACTCGCGCGGCTGCCGGGCGAAGAGCTGCCAGCTCGGCATGCTCACCACGCGCGCCCGGATCCCCTCCGCACGCAGCGCCTCCTGCGCCTCCAGCGTCACCGCCACCTCGGAGCCGGTCGCCATCAGCAACACCTCCGGAGCGCCGCCCTCCGCGTCCGAGAGGACGTAGGCGCCGCGGCGCAGGCCAGACGCGGCGCCGAAGCGGTCGCGGTCGAGGTGCGGCAGGGCCTGCCGGGTGAGCGCCATGAAGATGGGGCCCTCCCTGAACTCCATCGCGAAGCGCCACGCCTCCGCCGTCTCGTTGGCGTCGCACGGGCGCAGGTCCACGAGGCCGGGGATGGAGCGCAGCGCCGCGAGCTGCTCGATCGGCTGGTGCGTGGGGCCGTCCTCGCCCAGCCCGACGGAGTCGTGCGTGAAGATGTAGATCGTCGGCTGCTCCATCAGCGCCGCCAGGCGGATCGGCGGGCGCATGTAGTCCGAGAAGATCAGAAAGGTGCCGCCGAAGACGCGGACGCCGCCGTGCAGCGTCATCCCGTTCATCACCGAGCCCATCGCGTGCTCGCGTACCCCGAAGTGCAGGACGCGCCCCGCATAGCTCCCCGGCTCGAAGTCGGCGCCGCCGTCGATGTTGGTGTTGTTGGAGCCCGCCAGGTCCGCGCTCCCGCCCATCAGCCAGGGGACGTTCTTCGCGATGGCGTTCAGCGCCTTCCCCGACGCCGCGCGCGTGGCGATCGGCTTCTCGTCCGGCGCCCAGGTGGGGATCTCCGCGTCCCACCCCTCGGGAAGACGCTGCTCCAGCGCGCCGTAGAGGCCGCGCGCCAGCTCGGGGTTTTCCGCGGCGTACCGGTCGAAGCGCTGCTCCCAATCGCGCTGCATCAGCGGGCCGCGCTCGGTGGCCTGGCGCATGTGGGCCAGCGCCTCGTCGGGAACGAAGAACGGCTCCTCCCAAGGCCACCCCAGGTTGTGCTTGGTCGCGACGATCTCCTCGGCGCCCAGCGGCTCGCCGTGCGCCTTCTCGGAGCCTGCCTTCTTGGGCGATCCGTAGCCGATCACCGTGCGGACGGCGATGAGCGAGGGGCGCGGATCGGCCTTGGCGGAGCGGATCGCCGCATCCAGCGCTTCCAGGTCGTTGACGTCCTCCACGCGCTCCGTGTGCCAGCCGCACGCGGCGAAGCGCCCCTCCACGTCCTCCGTGAAGGCGAGATCGGTGGAGCCTTCGATGGTGATCTTGTTGTCGTCCCAGAAGTAGATCAGCTTCCCCAGCTTCAGGTGCCCCGCCAGCGACACCGCCTCCGCCGCGACGCCTTCCATCAGGTCGCCGTCCGAGCAGATGGCGTACACGTGGTGATCCACCACGCGGTGCCCGTCACGGTTGTACAGCGCGGCCAGGTGAGCCTCCGCCATCGCCATCCCCACCCCGTTCGCCACGCCCTGCCCCAGCGGTCCCGTGGTCGTCTCCACGCCGGGCGTGTGGCCGTATTCGGGGTGCCCGGGGGTGCGGCTCTCCCACTGGCGGAAGTCCTTGAGGTCCTGCAGCTCCAGCCCGTACCCGGTCAGGTACAGCATCGAGTACAGGAGCATCGACGCGTGCCCCGCCGACAGGATGAAGCGGTCGCGCCCGAACCACTTCGGGTCGAGCGGGTTGTGGCGCATGTGGCGCGTCCAGATGACGTACGCCAGCGGAGCCAGCGCCATCGGCGTTCCCGGGTGTCCCGAGTTGGCCGCCTGCACCGCGTCCATCGAGAGGGTGCGGATCGTGTTGATGCAGAGCTGGTCCAGTTCGCTCCCGCTCGTCGTGCCGGAAGAGGGCATCGTCATTTGGCTCGAATGTTTGATTGGATGCTTCACGCAGTTCCCCCCCTCTCCCGAGAACGAGAGGGGCACCCTCTCCTGTTATCGGGAGAGGGGGCCGGGGGGTGAGGGCCTCCGCTCCCGCGCCGCCGCGTACACCGCGTGCCGCCCTTCGTCCGGCTCGAACAGCTCGCCGCCGACACGCGCGACGGCCGCCAGGTCCTCGATCAGCCCCAGCCGCTCCAGCGCGATGAGCGCCGCGCCGCGCGCCGTCTCCTCGTCCACCGCGGCCAGGCGCACGGGGCGACCCAGCACGTCCGCGATGATGCGGGTCCACGCGGGCGACGCATGCAGCGCGCCGCCGCTGGCGACCACCTCGGCGGCGGGTCCGTACGCGCCCTCCACCGCGTCCGCCGCATCCGCGATGCGGTAGGCGACCGCCTCCAGCCACGCCCGCGCGATGTGCAGCGGCGTCGTGGCGAGGGAGACGCCGAGGAGCGCCGCGCGCTCGTCCGGGTCCAGCGTGGGAGGGCGGCCGGGCACCAATCCGGGGCTCACCGTCAGCCCGTGCCCGTCCGGCGGAAGCTCGTCCAGCGCCGCGTCCAGCTCCTCCGCCGGGGGCAGCACCAGCGTCCGCGAAAGCCAGGCGAACGCATTCCCCGCGTTCGAAAGCGCCCGGCCGGAAACCGTGCGCCGCCCATCCAGCCGGTAGCACCAGAGCGACTCTGGCGGCTGCGGGTCGGGATCCGCGCGCAGCACCCGCAGCGCCGCCGACGTCCCCACCGTCAGCCCGATGCGTCCGGGCCCAAAGGCGCCGCTCCCCAGGCTCGCGCACCCGCCGTCGCCCAGCGCGGGGAACCAGGGAACGTCCGCCAGCTCCGGCCAGCGCGCCGCCCACTCCGCCCCCAGCCCGCGCAGTGGCTCGTCCGACACCCTTGGCAGCGCACCCGGCTCCACGCCGACCGCCGCCAGCGTCTCCTCGTCCCACGCGCACGAGCGAAGCCCGAGGAGCCCCGTCCCCGACGCCATCGACAGCGACGTGCGCGCCTCGCCAAAGAAGCGCAGCAGGAGCATCTCGCCCACCGAGAGCCAGGTGACGGCGCGCGGCAAGCTATCGCCCGCCTCGGCGCGAAGCCAGAGGAGCCGCGCGGCGGGATAGGTGGGATGGAGCCAGCACCCGGTCCGTCGGTGGTACTCCGCCGCGTCCATCCGCCCGGCGAGCTCGCGCGCGGCGCCGGCGGCCCGCGCCTCGCCCCAGCCGAAGAGCGGCGTGACGGCGCGCCCGTCGCTCCCTACACCCGCGAGCCCATGCCAGAACGTCGCCATCGCCACCCCGGCGATCTCCGCCCCGGCCCTCCGCGCCGCGACCACCGCCCCGTCGATCACCTCCACGCACCGCCCGACGAGCGCCTCGGGGTCGGTCTCCATGGCGCCCTCCTCGGTGCGCCACGAATACTCCGCCCTCGCGGCCCCGAACCCGGGCGGCTCCCCGCCCGCCGTGTCGAACAACTCGGCGCGCACGGACGAGCTCCCGGCGTCAAGCGCCAGGATCCACGGCCCCCGTACCGCGCCTGAATCGCTCATGGTTTCCCGGATGGCGAGTGAACTCGCTGCAACAACAGCACAAAGTCCGCCTGCGCGGACTCGGGGGCGGGATCCGCGCGGCGCTTCTGACTTCTGCGCGGCTGGAAGCCCGCTCCACGAGCGAATGAATTGGCCGCTGGAACCACACGAAGTCCGCCTCCGCGGACTCCGGGTCTAATGCCGCGTTTCTCGAGCCGGCTTCAGCCGCCTTCCCGTCGTTCCAGCCGGGGGCTTCAGCCACCGGTGCCCCGCGGTCCCGGCCTATCACCACCGAAAAGGGGCGCCCCCGCAGCCGCGGGAGCGCCCCTCCGTTCATCCAGCCCGGCCGGCGGCTACAGGTTGCCGCCGGTGTCGTTGCGCCGGAGCGGATCGGTGGAGCTGTTGTTCAGCCCCATGCTGTCGCTCCCGTTCCCTATCCCCGGGTTGTCGGTGAGCCCGTTGCCAGTCGAATGTCCAGGGCCGGTCGCACCGCCGAGGCCCGATTCGGTCGTGCCACCGAGCCCCGCGGACCCGGCGCTGTATCCCCCGCCGCCGACCGTCCCCTCGTCCCGGCGCACCTCAGCGCGCTCGCGGCGCAGGTCGGCCTCGACCGTCTCGGTCTCGGTCACCTGGTTGGTGCGCACCACCAGCTCCTCCTTAGCCACCGTGCGCGTCTCCGCGACCACCTCTTCCTGCGTGAGCGGCACGCGGATCGTCTCGTCCTCGCCGATGGTGGCGCCGCGGGCGGCCATGGGGTCGGTGATCGGGCGGCGTTCCACGACGGCCTCCTCGTGCATCACCGGCACGCTCTCGGCGACGTGGCGGGTCTCGACGTGCTTGTCGATCTCCACCTGGCCCGCCTGCACCTGCCGCGTGCCGACCGCCAGCTCCTCCTCGGAGAGCGTGAGGCGCTGCTCGCTAGTCCCGGTCTCCATCCCGCGCCCGTAGAAGCGGTTGTCGTCGAACGAGTCGTGCGTGTAGAAGTCGGTGTCGTGCGAGCCGGCCGCGGCCATCCCGGTGTCCACGGCGCCGGTGCCGGTATTGCTCTCGATCTCGGACGCCGCCAGGCCGCCGGGGAAGCTGTTGCGCACGCTCGTCTCGTAGTCGCGCGTCACCGGCGACTGGTCGTAGGCGGGCATGGTGCGCAGGTCGGTGGAGGCGATGTGGTCCACCATCACGCGGTCGGCGCTGCGGTCCAGGCGCGCGTAGCCGATGGGGACGAGGACGTGGCGGTCGGGCTCGGCCATTAGGCCGTTCTCCACCTCTACGTCCAGGTAGCGCACCTTCATGGCGTTGGTGTCGATCAGCAGCTCGTCCACCTCGCCGATCGTCCGCCCGTCGGAGGCCACCACTTCCCAGCCGCGCACGTCCGGATCGCCCTCGGCCACCTTGAAGTCGTCCAGCTGCCCCAGCGGTACCACCCGATCCATTTCGCTCGCCATGGGATGTCTCCTTCGTGGTTTCGCCGGCTCCCGGTGCCGCGCCGCGCCGGCTCGATCCTCAGAGGGGAATCCGCCCCTCCCCGCCCACCGGGGGAGGCGGGACCCATCGCAACAGCCGTTCCACGTGTGCCCTCGCAAAGGCATCTGTTACAGAGATCTCACCCGGATTACGTGCGGGCGAGGAGTTCGGGCGGTGAGTTGCGTTACTGCGTTAGTCCGTTTTCACTTGGCACTTGGCACTCGGCACTTGGCACTCGGCACCTGGCACTTCCGTTCCAGCGGCAGACTTCTTGACCTTCCCCTCGGCACTTTCATCACAGAGGCGAGGCGGATGGCGAAGCGGGAATGGCCGAAGCGGCTGGGATTCGCGGTGAAGGTGGTGGGGCGCGAGGGGCTCAAGAGCAACGATGCGCGAAAGTGGCAGTCGAATCCGCACGTGCGCGTTTCCATCGACTTCCTCCACCCGATCCTGGACTACCTGGACGAGGTGGACATCCGCATGTACCGGATCTCCTCCGACTTCGTCCCGTACTCCACGCACCCGGACATGCCGCAGTTCCATGCGCAGGTGCGCGAGTGCGCGCGCGAGCTTGCGGAGCTGGGGCGTCGCGCGCGCGACTTCGGGATCCGACTCTCGCTGCACCCGTCGCAGTACGTCCTTCTCTCCGCGCAGGACCCCGCGATCAACGCCAAGGGCATCGCCGACGTGAACGCGCAGGCGGAGTTGCTGGACGCGATGGAGCAGGGGCCCGAAGCCGTCGTCGTGCTGCACCTAGGCGGCGCGTACGGCGACAAGGACTCGGCGATCGCGCGCTTCGTGGACAACTTCGCCCGCCTCTCCGAATCAGGCCGCCGCCGCCTGGTGATCGAGAACGACGAGACCGTCTACTCGATGGCCGACTGCCTGCGCGCCCACGAGGCCACCGGCGTCCCGCTCGTATTCGACCACCAGCACCACAACCTGAACCCGGGCGGGCTCAGTGTGGGCGAGGCCGCGCGCAAGGCGCTCGGCACCTGGGGCGGCATCCAGCCCAAGGTGCACTTCTCCTCCCCCAAGATGGACCTGCGTACCATCGTGCGCGGCAAGAAGGAGGTCACCGTCCCGCCCCTCCTCTCGCAGCACGCCGACTTCGTGAATCCCTGGGAGTTCGCCTGGTTCCTCCGCGAAACCGGACCCCTCCCCTACGACGTGATGCTGGAGGCGAAGCAGAAAGACCAGGCGCTGCTGAAGCTCCGCGCGGACCTGGACAAGCTGCGGCTGTGGCCGGAGAACAGTTAGAATCCGGCGGTTGAAACCGCAGCAACAACCGCGGGAAACCTGCCTTCGCAGGTTGTGGGGGCGGGATCTGTGCGGGATTGCGGCGCCGGTCCCGCGCACACCGGGGGCTGAAGCCCCCGGCTGGAACCACGGGAAGACCGCTGAAGCGGTCTCGCGTGCCGCCGGATGCGGCGCACGCCCGCACCGGACGTATCCGACCCGCAAAGATCTACGCGTGCGCCCCTCCCCCAGGTTGTTTTGGGGGAGGGCAGCGAGGAACGAGCGGGAAGGGGGCCCGCAGCGCCCGCGCCCTACCCCTCCAGCCGCCGCAGCACCGCCTCCCCGGCCGCCACCGTCCCCAGCATCCCACCCAGGTCCGAGGTCGTCTCGCCGGCGAGGACGGCGGATTGGACGGCGGTCTCGATGCGCGCGGCGGAGGCGTCGTCGCCCAGGTGGCGGAGCATGAGGGCGGAGGTCAGGATCGCGGCCAGGGGGTTGGCCTTGTCCTGCCCCGCGATGTCCGGCGCGGAGCCGTGCACCGGCTCGAAGAGTGAGACGCGCCCCGGGTGGATGTTGCCCGAAGCGGTCAGCCCCAGCCCGCCCACCAGCGCGGCCCCGAGGTCGCTCAGGATGTCGCCGAACAGGTTTCCCGTGACGATCACCTGGTAGCGCTCCGGGCGGCGCACGAGGTCCATCGCCAGCATGTCCACGTACAGCGCCTCGCGCTCGATCTCCGGGTACTCCTTTGCTACTTCGGCGAAGACGCGGCGCCAGAGACCGCCGGCGAACTCCATCGCGTTTGCTTTGTCCGACAGGGTGACGCGGGAGTGGCCGTGGGCGCGCGCATAGTCGAAGGCGGCGCGGATGATCCGCTCCACGCCCTTGCGCGTGTTCATGTCCTCCTGCACCGCGACCTCGTCGGGAGTCCCCTGCTTGAAGGTGCCGCCCATCCCCACGTACACCCCCTCGGTGTTCTCGCGGAAGATGACGAAGTCCAGGTCCTCCACCGTCTTCCCCTTGAGCGGGCAGAGGCGCTCGTGGAGGAGGCGCACGGGGCGGAAGTTGATGAACAGGTCGAGCTTGAAGCGCATCCCCAGCAGGATCTGGCGCGCGTGCTCGTTCCCCGGCACGCGCGGATCCCCGAGGGCGCCGAGCAGGATGGCGTCGTAGCTGGAGGAGAGCTCGGCGAACTCGGCGTCGGTGATCGTCTCGCCGGTTTCCAGGAAGCGATCGGCGCCGTGGGGCCACTCCACCAGCTCCAGGTCAGGGCGCACGGCGCGCAGCACGCGCGCGGCCTCGCGGGTGACCTCCTTGCCAACGCCATCGCCGGGGAGCACCGCAACGCGGGCCATGATCTCTCGCCTTGTTCTCTCGATGGAAGGTGCCGCAACGAAGCGCGCCAACGTACCGGGATGCCGGTCCGGGCGTCAAGAACAGCAATTCACACAGAGGCGCAGAGGTCAAAAGCAAGGAAGAGGAGAACGGCACGACGTTCTCCTCTTCCTTGCTGGTTTTCTCTGTGGCTCCGTGTGAGGCCGCGGTAAAAGCATGCGGCTCGAACGGACTCAGCGCGCGTTGGCGATGGATGACGTGTAGGCGGCCACCGCGCGAATCTGCTCGTCGGAGAAGCTGCCGTCGCCGCGGGGAGGCATGGGGACGGGGAACTCCTTCGGAGTCTCGACGCCCTCGCGCGTGACGGCGATGATCTCGTCAAAGGAGCCGTTCCCCTCGATCCACCTGCGGTCCGTGAGCGAGGGGCCCAGCGCGGTGCCGCCGCCGTTCTCGCCGTGGCACATCACGCACGCCTTCAGGTACAGCTCGCGCCCCTGCTCCCCCGCCTCGCGCGGGACGCCGGGAGGAAGCACCCCCACTGGCGCCGCGGCAACCGGGCGGCCGGCCTGGGCCGTCGACGCGGGCGCCGAGCTGCCGCCGCCGGTCTCTCGCGCTCCGCCGATGCGATCGCACGCCATCACCACCATCACCGCCGCCACCCACCAGGTCCGTCGCCGCATCAGCTCATGTCCGCCGGTCGCAGGAAAAAACGGAACTTCGCGGGGGGCGCGTCACCGCAAGCGTTGTTCCGGGGGGGGAGGCATGACGCGCGCCCCGGGCTCGCGCGGCCACCCGCACGTCGCGCAGAACCTCCACTCCGGCTCGATCATTGAGCTGCACTCGGCGCACGGCACCGGCACCAGGCACTTGCCGCACGACGGGCAGAAGCGCACCGGACGGTCGCCGGGGAGCGGGGTGCGGCAGCCCGGGCACGCCGCCGCCCGCTTCGGCGCCGTCACCTCGGCGGCTGGAGCAGCAGGTGCGGCTCCGGGCTCTACGGAGACGGAGCGCTGCGCGGGGAGCGGCTGAGCGACGACCGCCATGGTGACTTCGGGGGCGTAGGGGTTGAGGTACACCCCCACGCTGGCGTAGTCGCGGTAGATCCCCAGGATCGGGTTGGTGGCGCGTAGCTCACGCTGCAGCTCCTCCTGCACCTCCGGGCGCTCCACGATCACGTAGTCGCGCTCGCCGGACAGAAGGCGCAGCAGGGCGTGCTCGTACTCCGCCAGCTCGCTGAAGCCCAGCTCGCTTCGCACCAGGCGGTACGGCACCAGGTTCTGGTACACGTCTCCCACCGTCACCTGTGCGTCCGGCTGGCGGAGGAGAACGTCGGCGACCCGCCGGTACAGGCGGTCGAGTGCGTCCATCGTAGGAGGTGCCCCGGAAAGAGAAGCGGCCCCGGTCAGGGGGCCGCGGGAAGCTGGCCCTGCGGCGTCGCGGCGGGCGCGGCCGGGATCTCGGGCAGCGAGCGCGGCACCAGCTCGCGCACCGCCAGCGGCGCACGCTCGCGCGCCTGCTCGGCCTGCGGGCCCATCCCCGCCTCCCGCATGGCGCGCAGCAGGCCGACCCAGGCGCGCTCGTTCTCCGCGTCCGCGTCCAGGGCGCGGCGGAAGGCGCGCACCGCCTCAACGGGCTTGCCGGCGTCCAGCAGGAGGTGGCCCAGCTCCGAGTTGAGCCCCGCATCCTGCGCGCGGGAGACGAGCCCGGCACGGACCTCCTTGAGCGCGTCCTGCCGGCGGCCCGCCTCGCGGTAGAGGGCCGCCAGGCGCAGGCGCCCGTCCGGGTCTTCCGGGCGGTCGTTGGCGTACTCGCGCAGGAGCTGGGCGGCGGCGGCGATCTTCCCCTCGCGCACCAGCCGGTCGGAGCGCTCCAGGTCGCCGCCGCGATTGCCGCGTACGGCCCAGGCAGCCAGCAGCACGATGGCGGCGATTCCCGCCGCGCCCGCCAGGAATGCCAGCGGCCTGCGCCCCCGGTCGCGGGGGACGGCGTGCACGCGGGTGGCGTCGTCGTGGGCCGGGATCGGCGCCTCTGCCTCTTCAGCCAGCACGGGGTCCTCCAGCAGCGGGGCCGGCGCGGCGGGTGCGGAAAGGAGGTGGCGCTCCAGCCCGTCCGAGACCGTGCGGGCCATCTCGAAGTCGCGCACGCTCGGCTCCGCGCCGTCGGACACGCGCGCGGCGACGGCGCCCAGCTCGTGCACCCCCGCCGCCAGCTCCAGCGACAGGCGGTCGCGGCGGCGCAGCTCCGCCAGCAGCTCGTCCGTGGAAAGGTCGTCGGGAGAGAGGGCGCGCAGCCGAAGCTCCACGGGCGCGGTGGGATCGTCGCGCAGCACGCGGCGCAGGGTGCTCTCGGCGGCGCGGGCCACGCGCACCAGGGCGCCGGGGCTGGCCGTGCCCCCGCGCAGGGCGCTGATGTCGCCGGCGACGGCGCGCAGCGGGCGCAGGGTGCTCTCGGGAACGGGAAGCACGGCTACTCCTCGATGCGGAGAAGGCCCAGCCGCGCTCCGCCCCGAACGAACGCTTCCGGCGAGTCGTACGGCAGGTCGCGCCCGATGCTCTCCTGGATCTTCCGCGAGGTGCGGCGCATGAAGGTGGCGACGGGCATCGACGGATCGCTCTCGTCGCGCATCCGCTCCACGATCTCCTCCCACGTCCCCTCGAACACCGCCCCTTCGCTCGTCCGCACGCGGTGCTGCTCGGCGGGGACGCCGGTGGTGTTGAGCATGCGCAGGATCATGTCGATCTGCGGCGCCAGCTCCAGCACCGGCGGCGCGTCCTCGGCGCTCTCGAACTGCGCTTCCACCTCGGCCAGCAGGTGGTCCACCTCGTCCGGCTCGATCTCCAGCTCAATCAGCCGCTGCCGCCAGGGGTCGAGCCGCGCGTCGTCCTGCGCCATCCCCTCCAGCGCGCACTTGAGCTCCACGTAGCGCCACAGCGAGAGCGTGTCCCAGTGCTCCGCGGGCGGCACGCGCTCCAGCTCGCGCAGCGCCCCGCGCGTGTCGCCGCGGTCGTGGAAGAGGTGGGCCAGGTAGATGCGCGCCTCGTGGAGCTCCGGGTCCAGCCGCAGGGCGCGGCGCAGCTCGCGGCGGGCGCCCAGGTCGTCGCCCAGCGCGTGCAGCGTGTAGCCGCGGGCGGCCGCGACCTCGGCGTTGTCCAGGTGCTTGCCGGCGAGCGACGAGAAGCGCACCCGCGCGTCGGCGAACAGCCCCTCGCGGTACAGCGCGCGGCCCATGGTGAGCCCCAGCTCCAGATCGTCCGCCAGCCCCAGGTCGTCCACGCGGGCGAAGCAGCCGAGCGCCGCGTCCACCTGCCCGAACTTGAGGAGCGTCTCGCCGAGCCCCACCCACGCGTCCTCGTACTCCTCGTCGGCGCGCAGCCCTTCCTCGAACGACTTGCGCGCCCACGCGTACTCCTCGCGGGCGATGCGCACGTAGCCCATCCCCACGTGCAGGAGCGCGGAGTCGGGATGGTGGCGCAGCCCCTCGCGGAGTATCTCGAGCGCCTCGTCGTAGTCGCCCGACTCGTACAGGCGGTGAGCCCGTTCGTCGAACTCTTCGGAACTGAGGAAAGACGTTCCCATGCGGTGTTCCCAGGCGGCGGGAGCGCGCGGCACGGCGGCCGCGCGTCGGTGGGCCCACGGGGAGCCCGGCGTAATATAAGCGCCCCGTGGACGCCGCACCAAGCCCTTGCGCGCACACGCGGGGGCGGGGTTGCAGTGCGGCGCCCGCGGGGCCAGATTCAGGACGCCCCGAGAGCCCCGAACCGCAAGGAATCCGTCATGTTCGACTGGCTGCGCCGCCGCCGCCTCTCCGCCGAAGCAAAGCGCAAGCTCCTGATCGTCGCCGCCCGCAGCGAGGAGGCGATCGTGGAGACGCACGTGGCCAACATCTTCGACCTGGTGGACGCGCTGGCCGGCGAGGTGGACGTGGACCGGGCGCTGGATCTGTACGCCGAGCTCATCCCGCTGGACGAGCACGTCTCCGCGATGGTCACCAACCGGGTGCTGGCGCGGCACGACGACCCGGCGGGGCGGGGTCCGGCGCGGGCGCCCGGCACGCGGCGCTACGCGAACGTCTTTCGTGAAGACGGAGCGCGCTGACGGAAGTGCGTGAGTGCGCTTTGAGGACTTAGCACTCAGGACTTAGCACTTTCCCCCCTGCCCTTGCCACACCTCGCGCACGGGGCGATTTTGCCGCGTCTTTTACCCTGGCGGCAATGGAATACGAATACATCGACACTCCCGAAGGGCTCCGGCGCACCGTGGAGCGGCTGCGCGGACTGCCGCTGATCGCGGTGGACACCGAGGCGGCGGGGTACCACCGGTTCTTCGACCGGATGAGCCTGGTGCAGATCTCCTCGCGCGAGGAGCACTTCCTCGTCGACCCGTTCACGGTGGGCATCCTGGACCCCCTCGCCGACCTCCTGGAGGACCCGGCGGTGGAGACCGTGTTCCACGACGCGGACTACGACCTGCGCATCCTGGACCGCGACGCGGGTCTTTCCGTGGCGGGGCTCTTCGACACGCAGATCGCCGCTTCCTTCCTGGGCGAGAAGTCGCTGGGGCTGGGGAGCATCGTGGAGAAGTACCTGGGCCTCAAGCTCCCCAAGGAGTACCAGCGCGCGGATTGGGCGGAGCGCCCGCTCACCGAGGGGATGAAGCAGTACGCCGCCACCGACACGGCGCACCTCCCCGCCCTGCGCGACAAGCTCCGCGCGGCGCTGGAGGAGCGCGGCCGCCTCGCCTGGGCGGAGGAGGAGTTCCGCCGGCGCGAGCTGACCAAGTTCGTGGAGCCGGAGGAGGGGCGCGAAGCGTTCCTCAAGATGAAGGGCGCGCGCGACCTGGCCCCGCGCGGGCTGGCGATCCTGCGAGAGCTGCACGAGTGGCGCGAGGGCGTGGCCCGCGAGCGCGACCAGGCCACCTTTCGCGTCCTCAACAACCAGGCCCTCCTGGAGATGAGCGCGGCGCCGCCGGAGGACCAGCGCGCCCTGCGCAACATCACCGGCGTCTCCGAGGGGATGGCGCAGCGGCGAGGCCGCGACATCCTGGCGGCGGTGCAGCGCGGCCTGGCCGTGCCCGAGGACCAGCTCCCCCGCTTCCCGCGCGCGCAGCGCTGGGACCGCGACGTGGAGCTGGAGGAGCGCGTGGAGCGCCTGAAGCACGCCCGCAACGGGCGCGCGGAGGAGCTGGACATGGACGGCGGCTTCCTGATGAGCCGCGCGGTTCTGGAAGAGGTGGGGAAGGCCCGCCCGCGCGACCTGGAGCAGCTCGCCGCGGTCCAGGGCGTGCGCCGCTGGCAGGTGGAAGCGCTCGGCGACGCGCTCCTCAAGGTGCTGTGACCCCGACGAACGGATCAGCGACGATGCGACAGATTACGGACGACCAGGGACGGGTGTGGGAAGCGGTGGGCGCCGAGGCGGTGGTGGCGCACATGCGCAAGGGCGCGGTGCTCGCCTTCCGTCCCGCGGAGGAGCCCGCCGCCGAGCCGGTGCGCACCACGATCACCTTCAACAGCCAGGCCGCCGCCGACCTCGCCATCCGCGGGATGAGCGACAAGGAGCTGCGCCGGCGCCTGGACTGGGCGAAGACCTCGGCGGGCGTGGCGTAGCCCTCACCCCCCCGACCACTTCGTTTGACCGCGCCAATGCCCCGTAGGGGCGCGATTCATCGCGCCCACCCTTCGCCTTCCTCGACACCCGCCCAGCCGCACCGAACCCGTAGGGGCAGCCCCGTGTGGCTGCCCGTGCCCGCCCCACCCGTATCCCCGCCCCTCCGCCCCGCAACCCGTAGGGGCAGCCCCGCATGGCTGCCCGTGCCCGCCCCCACCCAAACTCCCGCCACCCGCACGAAGTCCTCCCCCTCTCCCGAGAACGAGAGGGGCACCCTCTCCTGTTATCGGGAGAGGGGGCCGGGGGGTGAGGGCCCGCCCCTACCGCCGCACCACCCCCCCATCCATCTCATCGATCTTCGCGGACGAGGCGGGACGCTCGCGCTGGAGGCGGGCGGCGGTCGTCTCCGCGGTGCGCATGACGCGCAGGAGGTTGCCGCCGATGACCTTGCCGACGTCCGCGTCGGAGTAGCCGCGGCGGAGGAGCTCCACGGTCAAGTAGGGGAAGCGCGAGACGTCGTCCAGGCCCACCGGGAGCGAGGTGACGCCGTCGTAATCCGAGCCGATCCCAACGTGGTCGATCCCCGCCACCTTGACGATGTGGTCGATGTGATCCGCGATGGTGGCGATGGTGCCGCGGGGGACGGGGTTCTGGCGCTGCCAGTCGCGGTAGGCGCGCTGCGCGGCCTGCGCGTCGTTGGGGTACTGCGCCCGGAAGCGGCGCTGCACCTCGAACATGTTGCGCATGGCGGCCGCGGCGGCCGGGTCCACGAAGCCGGAGTAGAAGTTCACCATCACGATGCCGCCGTTCGGCTTCAGCAGCCGCAGCACGTCGTCAGGCACGTTGCGCGGGTGGTCCGCCAGGGCGCGGGCGGAGGAGTGCGAAAAGATCACCGGCGCCGCCGAGACGCGCAACGCGTCCTTCATGGTCGCCGGGGAGACGTGCGACAGGTCCACCAGCATCCCCAGGCGGTTCATCTCGCGGACGACCTCCTCGCCGAAGCGGGTAAGGCCGTCGTGGCGCGCGGAGTCGGTGGCGGCATCGGCCCAGTCCAGGGTGCTGGCGTGGGTGAGGGTCATGTAGCGCACCCCGGTGCCGTAGAACTGCCGCAGCGCGCCCAGCGAGTTCTCGATGGAGTGCCCGCCCTCGATGCCGATCAGCGAAGCGATCTTCCCCTCGCGATGCGCGCGCACCACCTCGTCCGCGGTGAGGGCGAGGCGCAGGTCGGGGGAGGCGGCGGTCATGCGGTGGATCAGGTCAATCTGCTCCAGCGCCACGCGCGCCGCGCCGCCCTTTGCGAAGTCGGAGGGGACGTAGGCGGCCCAGAAGACGCCGCCCACCGCGCCGGCCCGCAGGCGCGGGATGTCGGTGTGCTGCGCGGGGTTGGAGCGGCGCGGGTCCAGGCGCGCCAGGTCGCCCCCCGCCTTTTCGCGAATCTCCCACGGCAGGTCGTTGTGGCCGTCCACCAGCGGCGTCTGCGCGTGGATGCGTCGGGCGCGGGCCAGCAGGTCGGCTTCGCTCTGCTGGGCGCGCGCGGGAACGGCGGCGGCCGCCAGCCCGAGCGCGGCGGCCGCGAGTGCGGCGTGTCTCATGTGTGGGCCGGGAAAGGGTTCAGCGGGCCAGGCCGCGGAAGACGCCGGCGGTGCGCAGCTCCAGCGCCTGCGAGCGGCCCACCCACTCCACGTTCGCGATCAGGCGGCGGCGGCGCTGGAACTCGTCGCTGATCACGGGCGTGGCGGCGAAGTCGTCGGCCAGGTCGGGCGGCACCAGGAGGAGGAAGTCCTCGCGGCGCGGGTCGTTGGCCCCGCCCCACTTGCACTCGGCCGCCGGGATGCGGCCGTTGGCGGCCAGCGCGGCCACCGGTGCTTCCGCATCCACGTTGGTGCGCACCTGGTACGAGGTCGGCTGCTCGCAGTACAGCTCCGCCTTCACCGTCTTGCCGATGGCCGCGGGGCCCTGCAGCACCAGCCGCTCGAAGCCCGCCGCTCCGAACGCCGCCTCCACCGGCTCGTTGGCCGCGTGCGGCCGCGTCCCCTCGGCGGGGAGCGCCACGGGGGGCGCGCCGGGGCCGCGCGTCACCATCGGGGCGTCGTTGGCGGGAGGCGGCTCGTCGTCGCCGCTCATTCCGCTCCACAGCAGCATGACGACGAGGGCGCCGGTCACGCCGTATGCGGCGTACGCCCACGGGCGGCGCCACATGGGCACCGGGGCGCGCCGCTCGACGCTCCTGCGATCGTTTCCGCGCCGGTCCGAGTCGCGCGGCTGGCGGGGAGCTTCATTCGTTTCGGTCATGGGCCGGGATAGATGCAGGGAGTGCGCCGCCGTGGGCGGGGTGGGGTCAGAGCAGGGCCGGGGGCGTGGGGGGAAGGATCACGCGGAAGGTGCTTCCCACGCCGGGCACCGAGGTGGCGTCGAGCGCGCCGCCCAGCAGCCGCGCCACGCGCCGCGCGATGGGGAGGCCCAGCCCGGTGCCGTCCTGGCGCAGCGACTCGTCGTTCTCGTCGCGCGCGAGCTGCACGAACTCGTCGAAGACCCGTGCCAGGTCTTCCGGCGCGATCCCGTCGCCACCGTCCACCACCTCGATCTCCATCCCCCCATCCGGCGCGCGGGAGCAGTTGACCCACACCGGAGCCCCCTTGCCGAACTTGATGGCGTTGGAGAGTAGGTTGGAGAGCACCTGCCGCAACCGGCGCCCATCCGTCCGGATCAGGAAGGGCCGGTCCGGCGCGGAGACCTGCAGCACGGCGCCGGTGGAGTGCGCCATCGGGCGCAGCGACGCGAAAGTCTCCTCCACCAGCGACGGCACGTCCACGTCCTCCAGCTGCAGCTCCGGCTTCCCCACCTCCAGCCGCGAGATGTCCAGCACGTCGTTCACCAGCTCGCGCAGGTGCCGGGCGGCGCGTTGCGACCGCTCGATCGCAAGCTCCTGCTGCTCGCCCAGGGGGCCGTAGATGGAGGCCAGGAGGAGGTCGTTGTACCCCATCACCGCGTTGATGGGGGTGCGCAGCTCGTGGCTCATGTTGGCGTAGAAGCGGTTCCGCGCCGAGAGCGCCAGCTGCAGCTCGCGGCTGCGCCGCTCCAGCTGGTGGTTGAGCTGCATCAGCTGCTCCTGTCCCGCGTGGAGCTCCTGCGTCATCGCCAGCAGCTCCTCGTTCTGCGCCTCCATCTCCTCGTTCTGCGCCTGCAGGGCGCGCGAGAGCTTGGCGTTCTCGTTCAGCTCCCGCTCCAGCTCGTCGAGCGCGCGGCCCAGGCGGCCCTTCTCCTTGGCGAGCTGCCGCTGCGCGCTGGCCTGCTCGGAGTTGGCCGAGGCCAGCTCGTCGTGCAGCACCCCCATCCGCGGGTCGCGGGGCGACTCGACCAGCCAGAGCCGCGGGCTGGCTGGGTCCTCGTCCCACACCGGGAAGATGGCGACGGGGTGGACCGTGTCGCGCCCCTCCACCATCAGCTCCCACGCGGCGGAAGGCTCGCCGGGCTCGGGACGGCGAAGGAGGAGCTGCTCCACCTTGAGCCGGCTGGGGCGGTCCAGCACCTCCTCCAGCCGCGTGCCCGGCAGCGGACGGCCGAGGAGCTCGTCCAATCGGCCGTTGGAGTCCAGCACCATGCCGTCCGCCCCCAGTTCCACCACCACGCCGGGGAAGGCGCGGAGCGCCGGGTGCATCCCCTGCCCTATGCGGAAGCTCATGGGAACGTCTCCTTCAGCCTGCGTGCGGCTTCCAAAGCGTCGTTCGCGGTGAAGTCGGCACCGATCCGCATGGCGAGCCCGGGATCGTCGTGGAAGGCCCGCCCGCCCACCGCGATCAGCGGGGTGCCCTCCCCCAGCTCGCCGCGCAGCGCCTCGACCGCAGCCTGCACCCGCGCCAGGTGCGGGGCGATGGAGGCCGAAAGCGCCACCACCTCCGGCTTGCGCGTGCGCACCATCTCCACCAGCTCGGGGATGGCGACGGTGGCGCCCAGGAATACGGTGTCCCACCCCTCCATCTCCAGCACGTCGCACAGCATCCGCAGCCCCACCTCGTGCCGCTCCGAGTCCGCGCAGGCGGCGATCAGCAGGCGGCCGGTGCCGTCGACCGTGGCGAAGAGGAGCTCGTACAGCCGCGCCATCGCGGCCTCGGTGATGGCGGTGGCCAGGTGCTCGTCGGCCACGCTGATCCGGTTCGCCTCCCACAGCCGCCCCACCTGGTGGAGAACGGGTTGAAAGACGTCCAGGTAGAGCTGCCGGAGGTGCACCCCATCTGCGAGCGCCTGGTCCACCACGCCGAACGCCGTGCGCCGGTCGCCGGCGAGCACCGCGGCCAGGTAGCGCCAGCGCACGCCGGCCAGCGCCTCCTCCGGGTGCTCCTGCGGCTCCGTACCGGCTGCGATGGATGACTCCATGCCCTCTCGACGGCTCCGGCGGCTCGCGCCGGAAAGTGATGATTTCGCCCGCGCGGGGCCGGCGCCGGACGTTTGGCAGAAATAGCCGCGCAATCGCCCGCGCGCAAGCACCGCGCGCTTCCGTTAATCCCCCGCCCACTCCGCCAGCGCCAGCGCGCTCACGGCCACGGTGGCGCGAATCCCGCCCGTCCTCACCAGCTCCCGCGCCCGCTCGCGCGTGACGGTCAGCACGCGAATGTCCTCCGCCTCGTCCAGGTCGGTGGGCGCGGTGCGGCGCGCGCCAGCCACCGCCACCACGTACACCCTCGTCGTCTGCCACGAAGGGTTCAGCTCCAGGCACCCGATGACGCGCGGATTGTCGCCCTCGTAGCCGGTTTCCTCGCGCAGCTCGCGGAGCGCCGCCTCCAGGGGGCTCTCCCCCTCGTCCATGAAGCCGCTGGGCGTCTCCATCGTCACGGTGCGCAGCGCGTGGCGGAACTGCTCCACCATCACCACCTCGCCCTCCGCCGTCGTGGCCACCACCGTGACGCCATCCGGCGACTCGGCGATGTGGAACTCCTCGACTTCTCCCGTACGTGGCGAGCGGGCCCGGTCCGTCCTCACGCGAAAGATCTCGTAATCCTCCCGCTGCTCGCTCTCCAGCCGCTCCCACTCGCGCGGGCGTCCCTCCTTCCCATCCGCCATCGCTCCCCCCGGTCAGCCCGTTTCGAGGCGCGCGATTGCAAGCGGCACGCCAGGATACCCCGCCTCCGCGGTCACGGTTCGGTGGCCGGCCTCACCTCACCATGCACCCCCGCCAGCTGCAGCCCCCACTGCATCGCCGGGCCGATGGTGAAGGCGAAGATCAGCGTCCCGACCCCCACCGGCCCGCCCATCCACCACCCGCAGCCGAGCGCCGCCAGCTCCACCAGCGTCCTCATGCGACGCACGGGCCACCGGGTGCGGTCCACGAGCCCCAGGATCAGCCCATCGCGCGGCCCCTTCCCCAGCCCCGCGCTGATGTACAGCCCCGTCGACAGCCCGCACACCACCACCGCGACGGCGTAGAAGACGAAGCCCCACGCGTACGACGGCGAATCGGGGATCAGGGGGTGGAAGAGGTCGATGAACCACCCGATCAGCACCATGTTGGCGAGCGTCCCCACGCCCGGGCGGATGCCGATCGTCCACGAGAACGCCACGATTGCGAACCCAACCGCGATGCTGGCCATCCCCATCGTGATCCCGGTCTGCTTGGAGAGCCCCTGGTGGAAGGCGTCCCACGGCCCCAGCCCGAGCCCGCTCTTCACCATCAGGTCGATCGACACGCCGTAGCCCATCAGCCCCACGATCAGCCGTGCCCACGCCCTGGGAGAGCGCAACCGGGCGTGCGTCTCAGGTTCGGGTGCCGCCACCTGCGTCATCAGGGTACTCGCCGCTTGCGGATGTGAGAAAGGGCGCCAATCTGCCGCCCCGCGCCCCCGGGCGCCAGCCGCCCCCGGCGCGGGAAATGCACGATCCGCGCGCCAACGCCCAACCGGGAGACGAGCGAATGTTCAAGGTCCGCGTGGTGAAGTCGGTGTACGACGGGTCGGAGCGGTACGTGGGCCAGGTGGGCGAGGTGATCGGCCACTGGGGCCCCGACAACAGCGAGAGCGGCCGCGAGGGCCACATGGTCCAGTTCCCCGACGGCACCGTCGTCGGCCTGTCTGAAGACGAGATCGAAGCGGTGACGGGGGAGGAGTAGGGGCCCCCTCCCCCGCTCGTCACCTCGCGGCCCCTCCCCTATAACTACCTGGGGGAGGGGCGTACGCAGGAATCTCCGCGGGGCGCACACCGCGCCCCGACGAAAACCGCCCGCGGCTCGTGCACCGCGGGCGGTCTCGTGCATCGTCGCGATGTGCGTGCTATACGGCGCGCTGGGCGGCGGTGCGGCGGCTGTTCCACAGGTAGTATACGGGCACGCCCAGCAGCACCAGAAAGAGCCCCGCGAACGAGAACTGCGGCCGCGCCACCAGGAGCAGGAGCGCGATGAACAGCGCGGAGGCCATGTACAGCGCCGGGATCACCGGGTAGCCGAAGGCGCGGTACGGACGCTCCATCTCCGGGCGCTTGATGCGGAGGGAGAAGAGCGCCACCATCGTCAGCACGTAGAAGATGAGCGCCGCGAAGACCACGTAGTCCAGCAGCTGCCCGTACGAGCCGGTCAGCGTCAGGAACGCCGTCCAGATCCCCTGCACCAGGAGCGCCCAGGTGGGCACGTGCGTCTTGGGCGAGAGGCGGCCGGCGGACTCGAAGAAGAGCCCATCGCGCGCCATCGCGTAGTACACGCGGGCGCCGGCCAGGATCAGCCCGTTGATGCACCCGAACGTCGAGATCAGGATGGCGGCGGCCATCAGGTAAAGGCCGGTGTCGCCCAGCATCGCGCGCATCGCAAGGGTGCCGACGCGGTCCTCGGGGGCGTTCTGGATGGCGGAGAGGCGCAGAACCATCAGGTACGCCACGTTCGCCAGCAGGTACAGCCCCGTCACCAGCCCCGTTCCCAGCGCCAGCGCGAGGGGGAGGTTGCGCTGCGGGTTCTTCACCTCGGCCGCGGCGAAGGTGACGTTGTTCCACGCGTCCGACGAGAAGAGCGAGCCCACCATCGCCCCGCCGAAGGCCAGGAGCACGGCCGGAAGCACCAGCTCCATCCCCAGGAACGACGTGGTCCGCGGGCCGGTGACCGTGTCCGCCCACATCATGTTGAAGTTGCTGCCGATTGCCCCCGCGTTGCGCCCGATCACGAACGCCAGCAGGATCAGCCCCAGCAGCGCGCCCGTCTTGGCGAAGGTGAAGGTGTTCTGGATCCATTTGGCCTCGCGCAGGCCGCGCATGTTGACCGCCGTCAGGAGCGCGATGATTGCGATGGCCACGACGCGCTGCCAGCTCAATCCCAGCTCGATCACGCCCCCCGGCACCGGCACCTTGCCGAACGACGCGAACAGCGTGGGCGAGACGGCGGGGAAGAAGACACCCAGGAACTTGGCGAACGCCACCGCCACCGCCGCGATCGTCCCCGTCTGGATCACCAAAAAGAGCGTCCACCCGTACAGGAAGCCGGGGAGGTGCCCCAGCCCCTCGCGCAGAAAGACGTACTGCCCGCCCGCCTTGGGCATCGCCGCCGCCAGCTCGCCGTACGAGAGCGCGCCGAACACCGTGATCAGCCCCGACGCCACCCACACGAACAGCAGCCCGCCGGGCGAGTTCATCTGCCGCGCGATGTCGGCCGACACGATGAAGATCCCCGATCCTATCATCGACCCCACCACCAGCATGGTGGCGTCGAGCAGTGACAGTCCGCGCTTGAACTCGCTTTCGGGAGATACGTTCACCGACGGCTCGGTGACGTTCGACAGGGCCATGGGAGCTCCGTTGGGGGGTGGGGGTGCTACGGAAGGGGAGGTGCTGAGTGCGAAGTGCTCAACGGCAGTGCGTGAGTGTGTCAGTGCGCTGTCCACTCAGCACTTGGCACTTAGCACTTAGCACTATTTCCTAAATATCAAACCCGATCGGATACCGGACCGCCACCGGACGGCCGGTAGCCCGGTCGCGCGCGGGGCGGAAGTGCCACTCCATCGCCTGGCGGCGGAGAAGCTGGTCGTAGCGCCGGTCACCGCTGGAGACGGTGACGTCCGCGCCGGTCACCGCCCCCAGCTCGTTGACGGCCACGGTCACCTCGACCGCGCGCCCGCGGAGGGCTCTGGGCGGATCGGGCGGAAAGAGCTGGAGATCCGCGACGGGAGGGATCACGCTCCCCTCACCGCCCGCCGTCCCGGGGCCGGTGCCGCTGCCCACACCGCCGCCGGTTCCGCCGCCCGAGCCCCCGCCGGAGCCGGGACCCACGCCGGAACCCGTGCCGGCACCCTGCCCCGCCCCCGCGTTCGCTCCTGCTCCGCCGCCCGTCCCTGGCTGCGTCGGTGGCGCGGGAGTGGGGGCCGGTGCGGCGGCCGGCGCGGGCCGCGCCTTCGGCTGCTCCACGGGCGGGGGCGTCACCGGAGGCGGAACGACCGGCGGCAGGACCTCCACCTCGGGCGGAACGGGGACCGGGGGTGCCACGGGCGGAGCGATGGGCGTGGAGACTTCGTAGTAGGTTACTTGCTCACCCGCGTCGCCGCCACCCCCGCCGCCGCCGCCCGCCCCCTGGTCGTCCGCGGCCGAAGGCCCATCGCCCGCCATCTCGTCGGCCAGCAGGAGCCCGCGCCTGCCCAGGCCCAGGAGCAGCACCACGATCAGCAGGTGCGCGACGATGGAGGCCGCGACCGCGCCCCCCACCCGCTTCCCGTTCGATTTTCTACCGTGGACGATGTGGTCGAACACCGCTTCTCTCCTGGCTGAATCTCAGCCGTCCCCCCTGGACGGGCACCACGTCATACCGCCGACGCAGCCCGTTGATCCACAGTAAAGGGAAACCGCGCATCACACGGAGACGCAAAGGACACGGCAAGAGCAACCGAAAGGTTTTCCTCTGTGCCTTTTTCCGTCCCCTCTGTGCCCTCTATGTGATGCTGTTCAGAGCTCGATCTGCGCCCCCAGCTCCACCACCCGGTTCGGCGGGAGCGAAAAGAACGACGTGGCCGTGCGTGCGTTGCGCGACATGATCCAGAAGAAGTGCTCGCGCCACAGCGCCATCCCGGGATTCTTGGACGGGATCAGCGTCTCGCGTCCCAGGAAGAAGCTCGTCTCCATCGGCTTGAAGGAGAGCCCGGGGTGCGAGATGCGCGCGAGCGCCTCCGGGATGTGCGGGTCCTCGGTGAAGCCGTAGCGCACCTCCACCTGCCAGAAACCGTGCCCCACCTCCCGCACCGAGTGCCGCTCCTCGTCGTCGACCGCCGGCACCTCCAGCGTGGCCACGTTCAGCAGCACCACGCGCTCGTGCAGCACCTTGTTGTGGATCAGGTTGTGGAGGAGCGCGGGGGGCGTGGCGCCGCTCGTTCCGTACATGAAGACGGCCGTCCCCGCCACGCGCGCGGGCGGGTTCTTTTCCACGTCGCGCATGAACAGCTCGATGGGGAGCGTGCGCGAGTTCATCCGCGCGGCCAGGATCTGCCGGCCCTTCTTCCAGGTGGTCATCACGGCGAACATCGCCGCCGCGATCACCAGCGGGAACCAGCCGCCCTGCGGGATCTTGACGATGTTGGCGCCCCAGAACGCCAGGTCCACCACCAGGAACGCGCTCGCCAGCAGCCCCACGCGCAGCATGCTCCACTTCCACAGCGTCCGCGCCACGAAGGCGAAGAGGATCGTCGTGAACACCATGTCCGTGGTCACCGCCACGCCGTACGCCGCCGCCAGCCGGCTGGACGACCGGAAGCCGATCACCAGGCTGATGCAGGCGACCATCAGCGCCCAGTTCACCGCCGGGATGTAGATCTGCCCCATCTCGCGCGCGGAGGTGTGCTCGATCTCCATGCGCGGCAGGTAGCCGAGCTGCACCGCCTGCCGGGTGAGCGAGAACGCCCCCGAGATCACCGCCTGCGACGCGATCACCGTCGCCATCGTGGCGAGCGCGACCAGCGGGTACGTCGCCCACTGCGGCGCCATGTGGAAGAACGGGTGCTCCACCGCCGACCGGTCGCGGATGATCAGCGCCCCCTGCCCGAAGTAGTTGAGCGCCAGCGCGGGGAGGACGAGGGTGAACCATGTGAACTGGATCGGCTTCTTGCCGAAGTGCCCCATGTCCGCGTACAGCGCCTCGCCGCCCGTCACCACCAGGAAGACGGAGCCGAGCACCAGGTAGCCATGCCACCCGTTTACGGCGAAGAAGCGGTATCCGTACATCGGGTTCACCGCCGCCAGCACGTCGGGGCTTTGGACGACCTGCACGAGTCCGAGCACCCCCAGCGTCAAGAACCAGAGCACCGTCACCGGCCCGAACACCTTGCCGATCCCCGCCGTCCCGCGGCTCTGCACCACGAAGAGGAGCACCAGGATGGTGATGGTGATGGGGATGATGTAGGGCTCGAAGAGCGGCGTGGCGACCTTGAGTCCCTCCACCGCGCTCATCACGGAGATCGCGGGGGTGATCATGCTGTCGCCGTACAGCAGCGACGCGCCGAACAGCCCCGCCAGCGCCAGGACCCAGCGGTGCCCGCGCTCCGTCGCCTGGCGCGGCGCCACCAGCGCGGTCAGCGCGATCATCCCGCCCTCGCCGCGGTTGTCCGCCCGCATCACGAAGACGAGGTACTTGATGGAGATGACGATGATCAGCGCCCAGAAGATCAGCGAGAGCACCCCCAGCACGTTGTCGCGCGTCGGCGCGATGCCGTAGTGGCCGTGGAACGACTCGCGAATCGCGTAGAGCGGGCTGGTGCCGATGTCGCCGTACACCACGCCCAGCGCCGTGAGCGCCAGGACGTAGAAGTAGCGGCCACTAGGCGGCGCATGCTTCGGGTCGGTCAAAGGATTCCTCTCGTGGGGGCCCGCTCTCGCTCCATTCCGCACCAGGCCGCTCCAACCGGCCGCGTCTCGACCGGTGCAACCATGGTGCCGAGAAGATGCTGCTGACCGCCGGGCAGGCGACCCCGCAATCCCGCCAACCCGCAACTCCATGCGGCGGAAAAGTTTGCGCCGCCGCGCATCTGATTGCGCACCGGGCCGTCAACTGCTACGCGCCGGACATCCCGCCCCGCCCTCCCCGCCGCACTTACACGATCTCAGGCGTAGCAGTCGCCCGGCACGCACGGTGCTTTCTCCGTACGGCGAAGCGTTGCTGAAGTCCCTCCCGCGGAGCCACCCCCGTTGAACTTTCTGAGCAGCATGTTCGGCTCGCCGGGCGTCGAGCCGCCGACCGCGTTCGAGGATGCCGAGATCGAGGCGTGCCTGGCCGTCGCCTCCGCGCTGATGGTGGCGCTGGAGCGGCGCGACGACGAGCTCGGCCTCGCCAGCCACTGCGCGCGCGTGGCGATGCTGGCGGACCGTCTCGCCGCGCACCAGGGCGTCGACCCTGAGCTCCGCGCCATCCTGCACCACGCCGCCCTCCTCCACGAGGTGGGGATGATCGGCGTCCCCGCGGAGCTCCTCCGCAAGACGGAGGTCCTCACGCACGACGAGCTGGGGATCATCCACCGCCAGGCCGAGCTGGGCGCGGAGATCGCGAGGGGCGTGTGCGGAGCGGTCGGCGCCACCCTGATCCGCCACCAGTACGACGACTACGCCACCCTCCGCGACATCCTCGCGGACGAGGAGGTGCTCGAGCTCGCCGGCATCCTGCGCACCGCCGACGTGGTGGAGGCCATCACCCGCCCGCGCCCCTACCAAACGCCGCTCCCCCCCGCCACCCGCCGCGCCCTCCTCCGCTCCGGCGCCGGCTCCCTCTTCGACCCGACCGCCGTCGACGCGTACCTCACCAGAGGCGGGTGACCCGCCACAGACCCACTCGGTCCGCGAGACCGCTTCAGCGGTCTTCCCGTCGTTCCAGCCGGGGGCTTCAGCCCCCGGTGCCCCGCGCCGGCACCCGCACACCACAACCCCACGCAGAAGGCCCCCACCCGCATCCGGGTAGGGGCCTTCCTCGCGTCGAGGCGTGCCTCAGTCGTCCGAGGCCGCGCCGTCCCCGTCCGCGGCGGCGTTGACACCGCGCATCCCGAGGATGTCCTTGACCTTTGCCTCCACCTCGGCGGCGAGCTGCGGGTTCTCCTGGAGGAACTGCTTGGCGTTCTCGCGCCCCTGCCCAAGCCGCACGTCGCCGTACGAGAACCAGGCGCCCGACTTCTGCACCACCTCGTTCTCCACCCCCAGGTCCACGATGATCCCGTAGTGGTCGATCCCGACGTTGAACATGATGTCGAAGTCCGCCTGCTTGAAGGGCGGCGCCACCTTGTTCTTTACGATCTTCGCGCGCGTCTTGTTGCCGACCAGGACCTCCTTGTCCTTGATCGAGCCGATGCGGCGGATGTCGATGCGCAGCGAGGCGTAGAACTTCAGCGCGCGTCCGCCGGTGGTCGTCTCCGGGTTTCCGAACATCACGCCGATCTTCTCGCGGATCTGGTTGGTGAAGATCACCGTGGTGTTGGAGCGGTTGATGGCGCCGGTCAGCTTCCGGAGCGCCTGGCTCATGAGCCGCGCCTGGAGGCCGACGTGGCTGTCGCCCATCTCGCCCTCGATCTCGGCGCGTGGCACCAGCGCGGCCACAGAGTCGATCACCACCACGTCCACCGCGCTGGACCTCACCAGCACCTCGGCGATCTCCAACCCCTGCTCGCCCGTGTCCGGCTGCGAGACGAGGAGGTTGTCCACGTCCACGCCCAGCCTGCGCGCGTACTCGATGTCCAGGGCGTGCTCCGCGTCCACGAACGCCGCCACGCCGCCCGCGCGCTGCGCGTTGGCGATCACGTGCAGGCAGAGCGTCGTCTTACCCGAGGACTCCGGCCCGTAGATCTCGGTGATCCTCCCCCGCGGCACCCCGCCGATGCCAATGGCGGCATCGAGGTTGACCGCGCCCGTCGGGATCGCGCTGACCCTGATCGCGGGGGCGTTGACGCCCATGCGCATGATCGACCCCTTCCCGTACGCCTTCTCGATCTGCCCGATGGCGACGTTCAGGGCCTTCTTCTTGTCGTCGGCGATCTCGACCTTTGCCATTGGTTCCTCAGTTTGGATGCTCTGGGAGAGCTGAAGTGCGGAAGTCCTGAATACCCCCTGCCCCGGACGCCGTTCCCGAAGACAAGGCGAAAGTGTACGGCAAAAACACCCCCCACGCAAGGCTCTCGGTCACCGCCGCGAACACCCGGAATCCTCAGCCGCGTCCGGAGCCCAGCACCTCCTCCAGCACCGCCGCCGCGCGCTCGATCCCCGCGTCGTCCACGTCCATGTGCGTGACCGCCCGCAGCCTGCGCGCGCCGAACTGCGTGAGCCTCACCCCACGCGCCTCCAGCGCCGCCAGCAGCGCCGCCGGCTCCGGCGCCGGGTCCACCAGGTCGATCATGACGATGTTGGTATCCGGCACCGGCGCAGCCACGCCAGTGAGCGCGGAGACCCGCTCCGCCAGCAGGCGCGCCCGCCGGTGATCCTCCGCGAGCAGCGGGAAGTGGTTGCGCAGCGCGTGCAGCCCCGCCGCGGCCAGGATCCCCGCCTGCCGCATCCCGCCGCCCATCCGCCGCCGCACGCGCCAGGCGCGCTCCATGTGCGCCGCGCTCCCGGCCAGCAGCGAACCCACGGGTGCGCCAAGCCCCTTGGAGAGCGCCACCATCACCGTGTCCGCCCCGGCCGCGAAGTCCGCCATCGGCACCCCGGTGGCGGCGGATGCGTTGGCGAGGCGCGCCCCGTCCAGGTGGACGGCCACCCCGCGCTCGTGCGCCACGGCCGCCACCGCCCTCAGCTGATCCAGCGGCATCACCCGCCCGCCCGCGCTGTTGTGCGTGTTCTCCAGGCAGACGACCGAAGTCTGCGGGACGTACGGGCTCGGCGGGCGGATCGCCTCGGCCACGATCTCGGGGGTCAGCAGCCCGTCCGGCGTGCGCACCGCGCGGAGCTGGATGCCGCCCCACGCGGAGGCGGCGGCCTCTTCCCAGTTGAGGATGTGCCCGCCGTCGTCGATCACCGCCTCCGTCCCGGGCGCGGCGAGCACCAGCAGGGCGGTCTGGTTGGCCATGATCCCGCTGGGGAAGAAGAGCGCGGCTTCCTTCCCCAGCAGCTCGGCACCGTACCGCTCCAGCTCCGCCGCTGTAGGATCGTCCCCCAGGACCGCGTCCCCCACCTCCGCCTCGGCGATGGCACGCCGCATCGCGGGCGTCGGCTTCGTCACGGTGTCCGAGCGGAGGTCTACGACGGGTGTGGCTTTGGTGGGCATCGTCGGTTCGCGGCAGGCTTACGGTGCGCCGCCCGGATGCGGCGGCAGAGCCCCGCAAGATCCCGCCACCGCGCTCACCCGGCAAGGTGCCGCCCCGTCCACACCGTAAACTTCTCACACGCCACGGCGCGAATCAAGCTCCCCTATGAAAGTCGATCCGACGGTGGCGCCTTGGTGGCGCGAGCGGGACTGGCGGGCTGACCAGACTGGGCCGGGCGAGTGAACTCGCGGCAACAACAGCACAAAGTCCGCCTTCGCGGACTCGGGGGCGAGATCCGTCCGATCATCAAGGGCCTGGCGCCGCCTCACCCTTGTATGGGTGCGATTCATCGCGCCCGCGCCATATCCGCAGACGCGCCTTCGCTTCCTCCTGCGTGAACGTCGGCTGCGTCTCAGCCGATTCGAGCCCACGGCGGATCTTCTCCAGCACGTATCGGCGGTACTGGATGTCCTCGTCGACGGGCTCATCCCGGACACTCTTTAGCAGGGTGTCGATCTCCTCCTTCTCGTCCGCCAATCGCCTCTCCTTCACCCGGTGAGCTTCAGGCCCGCGATTTCAATCTGTCCACCCGCACTCCCACCGCACAACGACTAGGTGAAAACACGGTCAGCAGACGCTCACAGACGTCGAGCCCTGGCGAGTTACACCCGCACCGCGGCTCACGAGCCGGCTTCAGCCGCCTTCCCGTCGTTCCAGCCGGGGGCTTTAGCCCCCGGCGGTGGTGGGATTCACCCCGGTGTTGCGGTGCCCGCCTCCAACACCCAAACGCACGAAGCCCACCGGAGCGATCGTCCGATGGGCTCCCGCAGCCGCCCTTCCCTGCGTCAGTAATCGCTCTCGTCGGCTTCGGCGTTGACACCGAGGGAGGCGAGTTCGTTGGCGAGGTCGTAGGCCTGGTCCGGGTCCTCGACGCGGAGGGTCATGCGGGTGCCGGCGGCGACGGCGTCGGCCATGCGGCGGGCTTCGACGGTGCCCATTCCGGTGTACGCCTGGAAGGCGCTGGTCAGCGCCGCCCGCCGCACGCCGTAGCGCACGCCCGTCATGTGCACCTGCGGCATCACCCCTCCACCAGGCGCACGGCCTCGGCTAGGTCGAGCCTCCCCTCGTAGATCGCCTTCCCCATGATGACCCCGACGGTGCGGATGCCGGCGCGGCGCTCCGCGTAGACCTCCTCCACGTCCTCGATGCCGGAGATCCCGCCCGAGACGATGACCTCGGCGCCCGAGAAGCCGGCGAGCGCGGAGGCGATGACGAGGTTGGGCCCCTGCATCATCCCGTCGCGCTCGATGTCGGTGTAGATGAGGGTGCGCACGCCCATGCCCACCAGCGAGCGGGCGACGTCGAAGAGGTCTTCCCCGCTCTCCTCGGTCCAGCCGCGGGCGGCGGGGCGGCGTCCTCTCGCGTCCAGGCCGACCGCGATGCGCTCCGCGCCCCAGCGCTCCACGGCGCGGCGGACGAGCTCCGGGTTCTCCAGCGCGGCCGTGCCGATCACCGCCCGCGCGACACCCGCCTCCAGCACCTCGGCCAGGTCGTCCTCGCTGCGCAGGCCGCCGCCGGTCTGCACGCGCAGGGGGGCGGCGCCGGCGAGCTCGCGGATCAGCGCGCGGTTGGAGCCGTCGCCGAAGGCCGCGTCCAGGTCCACCACGTGCACCCAGCGCGCGCCCGCGTCCGCAAAGGTGCGCGCCATTGCGACCGGGTCGTCGCTGTAGACGGTCTCGCTCTCGGCCTCACCCTTCTGGAGCCGCACGCAGCGGCCGCGGCGCAGATCGATGGCGGGGAAGAGGTCGAAACGGGGTCCGCGCGCGGTGGATTCACTCACCTGCGCGCGCGCCCGAGGTGCGCATGGCCAGGCGCGGCGATCCGGCGCGATCCATCACGGCCATCCGCTGCTCAACCAGTGCGCGGAAGCGGCCCCTGGCGGACGCCACCACCGGCTCGCCGGTGATGAACTTGACCCGGTTGGGGTCCACCGCGCGCCCGTCGCTGTGGAACTCGTAGTGCAGATGCGGACCCGTCGAGAGCCCGGTGCTCCCCACGTAGCCGATCACGTCGCCCTGCTGCACGCGGGTGCCGGCGCGGATGCCGTCCGCGAAGCGCGAGAGGTGCGCGTAGCGGCTGCCGTAGCCGCGCATGTGCCGAAGCTGCACCACGTTGCCGTACCCGCCGCTCCACCCGGCACGCGCCACGACGCCATCACCGACGGCGCGCACCGGGGTGCCCCGGGACGCGGCGAAGTCCACGCCCTTGTGGGCGCGCATGCGGTGCAGGATGGGGTGGTAGCGGCCGGTGGAGAAGGTGGAGGAGATGCGGCGGAACTCCAGCGGGGCGCGGAGGAAGGCGCGGCGCAGCGACTCGCCGTCGCCGTCGAAGTAGTCGTCGCGCCCGTGCTGGCGGAAGAGGTAGGCCTCCTGGAGCTTGCCGCCGACCTCGAACTGCACCGCCAGGACGCGCCCCGAGCGGGCGGTGCCGTCCGGCCGCGCCATCCGCTCGTAGACGATGCGAAAGGAGTCGCCGGAGCGAAGATCGCTGGAGAAATCGAGCTTCCACGCAAAGATCTGGTCGGCCAGCACGTCTGCGATCTGCTGCCGCTCGGCGCGCGGAACGTCGCCCGCGCCCTCAATGAGGGCCTGGTAGAGCGACGACTTCACCGTCCCGGCCAGCACCGCCGTGTCGGGGCTCACCTTCACCTCGGCCACGCGCGCCGCCAGCCCTTCCTTCCCCGCTTCCACCGAGAGCACGTGGTCCGGGTCCAGCCCCAGCTCCGCGCGCTTCATCAGACCGTCAAAGGTGGCCTGCGTGTAGCGCAAAACGAGCCCCGGCCGCACCTTGCGCACGTCCTGCACCGCCTCGATGTGCGCGAGAAGGGCGCGCGCCTCCTCGATGTTGAGCCGCGTGCGCCCCATCAGCTCCGAGAGCGTCTCGCCCTTGCGGAGCGTGTCCGCGTACGAGACTTCGAGCGGCCGAGGCGCGGCCCTGACCTGCGCGACCGGAACCGTCACCCGCCGCGGCTTCTCGTCCTGCGGCTTGTCGCCAATCGACGAGAGTACCAATCCCAGACCGCCCAACACTCCGAGCGCGAAGAAGCTTTTCGAGTGCGCCATCCGACTCTCCCTGCTTGGATGTCCGAACGGCAGCTCACACAGAGACACAGAGGGAATTGAAAGAACAGAAGAAGTCCTTCTGTGACTTGTCCGTCATCCTCTGTGGCCTCTGTGTGAGGCCGCTGTTCCCACCAGCAAAAGCGGGAGCGAAGCGGCCAGGGCAAATTCCTTCGCCCAGGCCCGCTTCGCTCATGAAACCGCGACAACTTAATGCGCCGGCACGCCTCAGTCCATCTGCCGGCGAATGAAGGTCGGGATTTCGAGGTCGCTCGGCATGCGCGGGTCCGGGGCGGGGCGCGGCGGCGGGAACTTGTGCACCGGAGTGCTCCCCGCCGATTCGCGGCCGCTGGACGCCTGCGTCTCCACCGGCGCGGGCGGCGGCGAGACGGCGCCCGAGGGCATCACCTGCCGCGTGCCGTACATCGGCGTCGCCTGCGTGCGCGGCTCCACGGAAGTGCGCCCGCCGCGGAAGTCCGGGCGGATCACGTTGTCCGACCGCTCGAACTCCTCCTTTTCGAAACCGGTGGCGATCACCGTGACGCGCACCTCTTCCTTCATGTTGCTGTCGTGCACCGCGCCGAAGATGATCTCGGCGTCGTCGCCGGCGGCTTCCTGGATGATGGTGGAGATGGTCGTCACCTCGTCGATCGCCAGGTCCATCCCGCCGGTGATGTTGATGAGCACGCCGGCCGCGCCCTTGATGGAGATGTTGTCCAGCAGCGGCGACGAGATCGCCTCCTGCGCCGCCTCCACCGCGCGGTTCTCCCCCTTGCCGAAGCCCGTGCCCATCAGCGCCGTGCCGCGGTTGCTCATCACCGTGCGCACGTCCGCGAAGTCCACGTTCACCTCGCCCGTCACGCGGATCAGGTCCGAGATCCCCTGGGTGGCGTGCAGAAGCACTTCGTCGGCCTTCTTGAGCGCATCCTTGAACGAGGTGCCTTTGCCGACGACCGAAAGCAGGCGCTCGTTTGGCACCACGATCATCGTATCCGCGCAGCGCTTCAGCTCCGCGAGGCCCAGCTCGGCCTGCTTGAGGCGCTTCTTCCCCTCGAACATGAAGGGCTTGGTGACGATGGCGATGGTCAGCGCCCCCATCTCGCGCGCCATCTCGGCGATCACCGGCGCCGCGCCGGTGCCGGTGCCGCCGCCCATCCCCGCCGTGATGAAGACGAGGTCCGCGCCTTCCAGCGCCTTGCGCAGCTCGTCCGCGTTCTCCTCCAGCGCCAGGCGCCCGATCTCCGGACGCGCCCCGGCGCCGAGCCCGCGCGTGAGCTTCTGCCCGATCTGCAGCTTGATGGGGCACTTGCTGGTCTTCAGGACCTGGGCGTCGGTGTTCACGCTGATGAACTCGACCCCCTCCAGGTCCTCCTCGATCATCCGGTTGACGGCGTTTCCGCCGCCGCCGCCCACGCCCACCACCTTCATGCGGGCGTTCTGCGGCATAATCTCTTCGTACTCGAAGATCATCCTCTAGTCCTCCAGGCGCGTGGGAGGGACGTGCTCGTCATGTCTTCTGGGCATGCTCTATCCAGGGGCTGCACGGTCAAAAGAAGTCCGTGAGCCAATCTTTCATCCACTTGATGACGCCGTTTACGGAGGCGTTAACGGGCGCGCTCCCTTCGGGGGATTCCGAGATGAGTCGGCGGGATCCATACAGCGCGAGTCCTGCGGCAGAAGCAAATTTGGGGCGGCGGACCGAATCCGCAAGGCCGCCGAGACCCTCCCCCGGAACGCCGATGCGCACGGGCCCGGCGAAGCTCCGCTCGGCCAGCTCCACGATGCCGTGCAGCGACGCTCCGCCCCCGGTCAGCACGATGCCGCCGGCCAGCTCCGGCGCGAGCCCGCTCCTCTCCAGCTCGGCGGCGACGAGCCCAAAGATCTCGTCCATCCGCTGCTCGATGATGTGCGCCAGCAGCTCGCGCGCGATGTGGCGCGTCTGACCCGCGGCGGCCGCGGCGACCTCGAACGTCTCGTTGGGGTCCACCAGGTCCGCGCGGGCGGCGCCGAAGCGCTCCTTTGCGCGCCCCGCCTCCGCGTACGGAAGCGAAAGGCCCTTGGCGATGTCGTTGGTGACGGTGGCGCCGCCCCAGGGGAGCGAGGCCAGGTGCCGCACCTTGCGCTCGTAGAAGATGGCTACGTCGGTCGTCCCGCCGCCCAGCTCCACCAGCACGGTGCCGATCTCCTTCTCGTCCTCGCTCATGACGGCGAGGGACGAAGCGAGCGGCTCCAGCACCAGCTCGGCCACCTCGTAGCCGGCCCGGCTCACGGCCTTGCGGATGTTCTGCGCCGCCGGGCTCGATCCGGTCACGATGAACACCTCCGCCTCCAGCCGCGTCCCCGCCATCCCCACGGGATCGCGGATGCCGTTCTGCGAGTCGACGATGTACTCCTGCGGGATGGCGTGGATCAGCTCGCGGTCGGTGGGGATCACCACCGCGCGCGCCACCTCGTGCACGCGGTCCACGTCGCCGGGGCGGATCTCTCCGTCGGTGCCGGGGGAGCGCGCCACGGCCACGACGCCGGTCGACGGCCAGGCATGGATGTGCTCCCCGGCGATCCCGGTGAAGACGCGCTCCACCTTGACCCCCGCCATCAGCTCGGCTTCCTGGATCGCCTTGCGGACGGACTCGGTGGTGGCCTCGATGTCGGTGACGATCTCGCGGCGGATGCCTCCCGTGCGCGCCTGCCCCACCCCCAGGATCTTGACCTGGGCGCGGTGGATGGAATCGCCGGTCACCTCGGCGATCACGACGGCGGTCTTGCTGGAGCCGATGTCCAGTCCTGCGACGAGTTGAGGGCGCATCCGGGGGGGAAGTAGGTGCTAAGTGCTAAGTGCTAAGTGCTAAGTGCTAAGTGCTAAGTGCTAAGTGCTAAGTGCTAAGTGCTAAGTGCCAGGTGCTGCAGTTCAGGACTTAGCACTTAGGACTCAGGACTTCTTTTCCGGCAACCTCACCACGATCTGATCCTCCCACCGCGCGTCCACCCGAATGCGGCGCTGCGACGAGTCGGCGGGGACGCGGCGCTCCAGGTCGGCGAGCGCGGCGCGCAGGCGGACCAGGCGGGCGTCGTCCGCGCCGGCGGGGATCAGCACCTCGGCGGCGGGGGCGCTCAGCACCAGGCGAAGCGCGCCGGACGGGTCGGGGCGCACCTCGCTCACCCGGGCCATCAGCGCCGGGTCCAGCTCGCCCAGCCGTCCCGCTTCCGCGAGAAGCGCGCGCACCGGGCCCGCGGGAATGCGGCCGCGCGCGTCCGGCTTCACCGGTGCGCGCACGAGCGGCAGGTCCAGCGGCACACGCGCGGGGTCGACCGGGAGCACCTCACCCTCGGCGGTGACGGGGCGCAGGGTGCCGGCCTGCACCAGGGCGGCGGCGCGCTTCTCCGTCACGCGGATGCGCAGCGTGTTCGGCAGGCGGCGCGTGACCTCCGCTTCGGCGACGACCGGGTGGCGGCGGAGGGCGGCTTCCCAGCCGGCCGGGTCCGTCCACACGCTGCCGCCGATCTTCACGCCCGAGGCGGCGAGCACCTCGTGCGGGGCCAGCAGGCGTGTGCCGGAGACTTCCACGCGGCGCGTCTCGAAGCCCGGCGTCACGCGCAGCAGCGGCGGGCCCCAGAAGGGCGACGAGGCCGCCACGAGGGCGACGGCGGCGAGGACGATGCGGCGGGTGCGGCGCTTCATCAGCCGGTCGGCCGGCGGCGGGAGGCCAGCAGCTCGCGCGCGGCGGAGTCCAGGTTCCCGGCGCCCATGGTGATGCACAGGTCGCCCTCGCGGAGCTCCGCGGCCACGGCGCCCACGATGGCGGCGCGGTCCGGCACGTAGCGCAGGTCGGCGCCGGCGGCGCGCGCGGGCTCGGCGATCAGCATCCCGTTGACTCCCTCGATCGGCAGCTCGCGCGCGGCGTACACGTCGGTCAGGAAGACGACGTCCGCCATCGCCAGCGCCTGGCCGAACTCGTGGGCGAAGTCGCGCGTGCGGGAGTAGAGGTGCGGCTGGAAGGCGAGCACCAGGCGCCGGCCGGGGTGGGCTTCGCGGGCGGCGCGCAGCGTGGCGGACACCTCGGTGGGGTGGTGCGCGTAGTCGTCCACGAAGAGCACTCCGCCCGCCTCGCCCACGTGCTCGAAGCGGCGGTCCACTCCGCTGTACGAGGCGATCCCCTCCGCGATGGCGTCCCACGACGCGCCCAGCCGCCGGCCCACCGCGATCGCCGCAAGGGCGTTGCGGACGTTGTGCAGGCCGGGGGCGCGCAGCCGCGCGGTTCCCAGCGGCTCTCCGCGCTCGCGCACCTCGAACAGCGTCTCGATGGGGGCCATGCGCACGTTCTCCGCGCGGAGCATGGAGCCGGCGTTGACGCCGTAGGTCATAACGCGGCCGGCGTCGCCGGGGAGCGCGGCGGCGAGGCGCCCGGCCCCGTGGTCGTCCGCGCACGCCGCCACCAGCCCGTCCGCGGGGACCGAGTCCACGAAGATGCGGAACGATTCCTCGACGGCTTCCAGCGAGCCGTAGATGTCGAGGTGGTCGGCTTCCAGGGTGGTCACGACGGCGATGGTGGGGCGGAGATGGTGGAACGAGCGGTCGTATTCATCGGCTTCCACCACGTAGAGGTGGTCGTCGCCACGGCGGAGGTTGCCGCCCCAGGCCGGCACGTGCGCGCCCACGAAGCCCGTGGGGTTGAGCCCGGCGGCGGCCAGCACCGCGGTGGTGAGCGTCGTGGTCGTCGTCTTTCCGTGCGTCCCCGCGATGCCCACCACGAGCCCGTGGTTGACGATCGCGCCCAGCGCCTCGGCCCGCTTGAGCACCGGGATCCCCCGCTCGCGAGCGGCGCGGATCTCGGGATGGTCGGCCGGGATCGCCGCGGTCATCACCAGGGCGGCGGCATCCTGGATGTGAGCGGCGCCGTGGCCTTCCAGCACCGTGGCGCCGCGCTCGGCGAGCAGCCGGCTGGCGGGGTTGGGATGCGCGTCGCACCCGGTCACCCGCACGCCGGAAAGCATGAGCATGTCGGCCAGCGGGCTCATCCCCGCCCCGCCGATGCCCATGAAATGCACGGGCCCGCGCCCCGCCAGCTCCACCAGATCGAATCCGTTCAATATACCGCCCGCAATACGGTTGGGAAAGTTGCTGAATCCAGAGCGAAGACATTCGCCGCTGGAGCTACACGATGTCCGCCTTCGCGGGGCCGTGCCCGTGGATCGGGGCGTTCCCGCCGACATCGGCCCGTCCGCCTCACCGGGGGATGAATCCCCCGGCTGGAACGACGGGAAGGCGGCTGAAGCCGGCTCCAGAAACGCGAGGTCAGACCCGGAATCCGCAAAGGCGGATTTGCGTGTTCCCAGCGGCCTTCATTCGCTCCTGGGATTCACCCGATCAGCTTCGTCAGCTCGTGCACGATCAGGTCGGCCGCGTTGGGGCGCCCGCGCTCGCGCGCATGCCCGGCGATCTCCTCGCGCCGCTCGGGCGACGAGGCCAGCGCCATCACCTCGGTCCACAGCCGCTCGGCCGCGAGGTCCTTTTCCTCCACCATCACCGCGGCGCCCGCGTCGGCCAGCGCGACGGCGTTGTGGTGCTGGTGGTTGGCCGCCGCGTGCGGAAAGGGGACGAGGATGCTGGGGATGCCCCACGCGCACAGCTCGGCCAGCGTCATCGCCCCGGCGCGCGCGATGGAGAAGTCGGCGGAGGCGAGAGCGCCCGGCATGTCCTGGATGTAGGGGAGGACGTGCACCCACCCCGGATTCCCCACCTGCGCCAGCTTCTCGGCCGTCTTGTCGTACGTCGCGGGGCCCGTCGCCCACAGGATCTGGAAGCCGGCCGGCGGCGCGGGAAGGCGCCCGTCCGCCACGCCGCGAAGTGCGCCGAGCAGCGCCTCGTTCACCGAGCGCGCGCCCTGGCTGCCGCCCGTCACCAGGCACACCGTGCCGTCGGACAGGCCGAAGCGGGCGCGGGCGGCGGCGCGGTCCAGCGTCAGGTCGGGCGGGTTGATGGGGTTGCCGTGCTCGAACACCTCCGTGCGCTTCCCAGGCTTCAGGTGCGCGCGCGCCTCCGGAAAGGCGAGGTGAAGCTGGCGGACCCGGCCGCTCATGGTGCGCGTGACGAAGCCCGGATACGAGTTCTGCTCCTGGAGCGCGGTCGGCACCCCCCGCATCACCCCCCACGCCACGGCGGGTCCGCTCGCGTAGCCGCCCGTCCCCACCACCAGGTCGGGCTTGAAGGAGCGGAAGACGGAGCGCAGCCCGGTCGCCGAGCCGAGCATCGCGGGGATCAGCCGCCAGTTCTGCCACGGCTTCTGCCTGCGGATCGGCTCCAGCGGAAGGAGGCGGTGCGGGACGCCCTTTTCCGGCAGCACGCGAGCTTCCACGCCGCGCCGCGCGCCGATGAACATCACCTCCGCGCCGGGGTGCATCCGCTGGAAGGCGTCGGCCAGGGCGAGCGCGGGGTACAGGTGCCCCCCGGTTCCGCCGCCGGCGAAGAGGATGCGGGGCGGCGTCATGCGGCCGTCCCCCGCGTGCGGGCCACGCTCAGCAGCACGCCGACCGCCACGAAGTAGGTGAGCAGCGCGCTCCCCCCGTACGACATGAAGGGAAGGGTGAAGCCCGTGGTCGGCAGCAGTGCCATTGCGACGCCCATGTGGAGGAAGGCGGTGACGACGATCAGGTTGGTCATCCCGAGCGCCACCAGGTAGCCGAAGCGGTCCGGCGCGCGCGCCGCGATGCGGTAGCCCAGTACCAGGAACCCCGCGAAGACCGCCACGACGAACAGCACGCCCACCAGCCCCCACTCCTCGGAGATCATGGAGAAGAGGAAGTCGTTGTGGGCCTCGGGAAGGAAGCCGAACTTCTGGCGCGAGTTGCCGAAACCCACCCCGCCCAGCCCGCCGGAGCCGATGGCGATCAGCGACTGGTTGATCTGGTACGCGACGCCCTGCGTGTCGTTGCCGGGATCGAGGAAGGCGGCGATGCGCTTCATCCGGTAGCCCGCGTCCTGGACCTTGGCCCAGACGACGGGGATGGCGATCAGCCCCAGCACGATGAAGTGTCCGATCCGCGCCCCGCCCGCAAAGAGTACCAGCGCGCTGAGCAGGACCACGAGGAGCGCCGCGCTCAGGTTGGGCTCCAGGAAGATGAGGAGCGCGATCGGCACCCACACCATCAGAAAGGGCACCAGGCCGCGGCTCATGGAGTGGAGCTTGTCCTCCTTCTTCACCGCCAGCATCGCCGTCCAGATGATCAGCACCAGCTTCGCCAGCTCCGACGGCTGGAACGACATCCCCAGGTCCAGCCAGCGCCGCGCGCCGTTGATGCGCGGCGCGATCGCCTCCGTACCCGGCATGATCACCACCACCAGCATCAGCCCCACGCCGATCAGCATCGGCCACGCCCACAGCCGGAAGCGGCGGTAGTCGAGCCGCGAGATGATGGCGGCCATCAGCACGCCCGCCGCGACGGCCCGCAGCTGCTTGAGGGCGTAGTAATGCCCCGGAAGGTCCTCGCTGCGCGCGATGAACGACGAGGCGCTGTACATCTCCACCAGCCCGAAGCAGAGCGCCACGGCGGTGAGGGCGACGAGCGCGCGCGACTCCAGCGTGGACTCGGCGCGGGCAACCCTGGCGGCGGCCGGGCGGGGCGCGGCGGGGCGCCGGTCGCGCGGGGGGACCGGCGGCTGGGCGGGACGGGCTTCGGCGCGGGGGCGGCCTGGCAGGGTGATCACGTGCGATCCTCGGCGGCGAGCTCGGCGAAGCGCCGGCCCCGCTCTTCGTAGTTGGGGAACATGTCGAAGCTGCTGCACGCGGGCGAAAGGAGGATGGCGTCGCCCTCGCGCGCCAGCTCGCGGGCGCGGCGCACCACCTCTTCGAACGATCCGTCCACGCGTTCGACCGGGACGTGACCGGCAAGGTCGCTCTGCACGATCGGGGCTGCCTCGCCGTACGCCACCACCGCGCGGACGTTGGGGCCCAGCTCTGGGAGGAGCTCCGTGTACGGCTCGCCCTTGTGCCGCCCGCCCAGCAGCAGGACGACGGGCCGCGTCATCCCCCGCACCGCGACGCGGGTGGAGGCGATGTTGGTCGCCTTGCTGTCGTTGACCCAGAGCACGCCGCCCTTTTCGCCCACGGGCTGCAGGCGGTGCGCGGGCGCCTCGAATCCGCGCAGCGCGTGCCCGATGTCTTTTGCATCCGCCCCGGCAAGCCGCGCGGCCAGCGCGGCGGCGAGGGCGTTGGCGGCGTTGTGCGGACCCAGGATCCTGAGCTCGTGCGCGGGAGCCAGCGCTTCCTCGGTCTCGCCGTCCATCCGCAGCGTGAGCCACCCTTCCGGGTCCAGGAAGCCGCCGCGCTCTCCATCCTCCGGCTGCGATGCGACGCGGAAGTAGAAGCGCTCCCCCGGCGCATCCCCCGGAAGGAGGCGGGCGCGCTCGTCCTCGGCGTTCAGCACCCAGCGGCTGGCGGGGGTGGCGTTGCGGAAGAGGTTGGCCTTGTCCGCGTAGTACGCCTCCACGTCCGGGTACCAGTCCAGGTGGTCGGGCGCCAGGTTGGTCAGCACTCCGATCTCCGGCGCGAACTCGCGGACCATCCCGAGCTGGAACGACGAGGTCTCCACCACCGCGATCTCCGGCTGCGGCTCGCGCAGCGCAAGCTCGCTCAGCGCCGTGCCGATGTTGCCGCCCGCCACCGCGTCGCGCCCGGCGGCGCGCAGGATGTGCTCGATCAGCCCCGTGACCGTCGTCTTCCCGTTGGTCCCCGTGATGCCGATCACGCGCGACCCGAGCTGCTCGTACGCCAGCTCCACCTCGGGGATCACCGGCACGTGCGCGATGGCCGGATCGCGGAGGACCCTTGCCGTCGGCGGGATGCCTGGGGAGAGGACGATGCGCGTGCACGCCGCCAGCTTCGCCAGGTCGTGCCCGCCCGTCTCCGCGTCGCCACCCAGCGCGCGCAGCTCCTCGGCGGCCTTCTGCGCCGCGGGCCCGCTGCCGGCGTCGCTGGCGTAGACCTTTGCCCCGCGCGCCAGCGCCAGCCGCGCCGCCGCCATCCCGCTCCGCGCCAGCCCGAGCACCCCGATCGTTTCGCCGGCGAGCGTGCGGCTCATACCCGAGCCCCCCGCCCTACCACTTCCTGAACGGAGCGCCGCGCCGACCCTGCACCCGCGCGGTCATGTGGCGCGGAGTGAAGGAGACGGGCTTCGCCGCCCGCACCCTCCCATCCCATGTTCCCAGCCAATTCGTCGCGACCCGTGCTTGCCGCACCTGACCCGACCACCCGCCGGCTGATACGGATTCGGCAGCGGCGCTCCTTCGCGTACCTCTTGCGCCGATTGCCACGCACGCGCGTCCCAACATCGGATGTATCCGAGTGCGCGGCAGGGCCCGCTTCCTTCGCTTCGCGCCAGAGTGCGGAACGGCGCACGCGTTTGAGCGGCGCTCCGCTCAGGAGGGGGTGGTTCACCGGATCTTGAGCGTGGCGACGGCGGCGAGGGCGCACATGATCCCCACGATCCAGAAGCGGATGATCACCTTGCTCTCGTGCCACCCGATCTGCTCGAAGTGGTGGTGCAGCGGCGCCATGCGAAAGATGCGCTTGCCCACGCCGCTTCGCTTCTTCGTCCACTTGTAGTAGACGGTCTGCGACATTACCGAGAGCGCCTCGGCCACGAACACCGCGCCCACGATGGCCAGCAGGAACTCCGCCTTCAGCAGCACCGCCACCGCCCCCAGCACGCCGCCGATGGCCAGCGAGCCGGTGTCGCCCATGAACACCTCGGCGGGGTGTGCGTTGAACCAGAGGAAGCCCATGCACCCGCCGGCCAGCGCCACGCAAAAGATCGCCAGCTCGCCCGCGCCCGGCAGGTAGAAGAGGTTCAGGTAGTCCGAGATGTCCACGCGGCCGAAGAGGTAGGCAAAGAGCCCGAACGTCACAGCCGCGATCGCCGAGAGCCCCGCCGCCAGCCCGTCCAGCCCGTCCGTGAGGTTCACCGCGTTGGAGCACCCCACCAGCACGAACGTCACGAACAGGATGTAGACGGGCCAAAAGAACTCCAGGTGGACGCTCTTGAAGAAGGGGATCTGCGTCCAGGTGCTCGGCACCTCGCTGAGCGGAAACCAGACGAGTAAGGCGCCCAGGAGGAGCCCCAGCGAGCCCTGGCCCAGGATCTTGTAGCGCCCCGCCAGCCCGTCCGTCCCCTTGCGGGTGATCTTGAGGTAGTCGTCCATGAAACCGAGCGCTCCCAGCCAGAGGAGCGTCACGATGGCGATGACGGTGTACGGGTTGTCCAGCCGCGCCCAGAGCAGCGTGGGGATCACGGTAGCCAGCACGATGACCACGCCGCCCATGGTGGGCGTGCCGCGCTTGCCCAGGTGCGTCTGCGGCCCCTCGGTGCGCACGATCTGCCCGAGCTTGAGCATGCGCAGCCGGCCGATGATGGCGGGCCCGAACCAGAAGGCCACCAGGAACGCCGTCACCACGGCCCCCGCGGCGCGGAAGGTGTGGTAGCGGAAGACGTTGAAGGCCGCGTTGTACTCCGCGAGCGGCACCAGCAGGTGGTAGAGCACCGTGTCAGGCCCCGGCGTGTTGGTTGGTCTCGGCCGGCTGGCCGAAGTCCCGCTCGATCAGGGGGATGATCCTCTCCAGCGCCACACCGCGCGACCCTTTCAGCAGGATCGTCTCGTTCCCGTGCAGCGAGGGGCGAAGCTCCTCGTACGCCTCGATGGGGTCGTCCGCGGCGACAAGGCGGTCTCCCAGCTCTTCGGCGAGCGGCTCGAACGCAGCCACGAAGTCGCCCGTCGCCACTACCCGATCGATCCCCCGCCCCACCAGCCCGGCGATCTGCTCGGCGGCGGCGGCGTGCAGCGAGTCCGCGTGGTCGCCCAGCTCCCGCATCGTCCCCACCACGGCCACCTTCGCCCCGTCGCTGGGGATGGAGGCCAGCAGCTCGACGGCGGCGCGCAGGGAGGGCGGGTTGGAGTTGTAGCAGTCCGCCAGCACCCCCACGGTGCCCACTCTGCGCCACTCGTTCCTCATCTTTGGTGCCGACATGGCCCCAATTCCGCGCGCCGCATCCGACAGAGGAACCCCAAGCTCCTCGGCGACGCCGAGGGCGAGCAGGGCGTTGCGCACGTTGTGCATGCCGGGGAGCGGCACGTGGACGTCGACGCCGCGGAAGCGCCAGGCGGTGCTCCCATCCGGCCGCACCTCCACCTCGCCCTCCGGCCGTACGACCGCGTCGGCGGAGAAGCCCGCGACCCGCACGCAGTCGCGCAGGATGGTGAGGGAGCGCGCCACCAGCTCGGGCGGCTCGTCGGCCACGAAGGCGGTGCCGCCGGGGCGCACGGAGGGGAGGATGGCGAGCTCCTCCTCCAGCACGCCGGCCACGCTCCCGAACCCCTCCAGGTGCTCTTCGCCGATGGAGGTGATCAGCGCCACGTCCGGCTCGGCGATGGCGCCCAGCAGCGCGATCTCCCCCGGCTCGTTGGTCCCCGTCTCGATCACCAGCACCTCCGCGTCTTCCGGCGCGGCGAGGAGGGTGAGGGGGACGCCGACCTGGTTGTTGAGGTTGGCCTCGGTGGCGTGCACCCGGAACTTCGCGCCCAGCGCGGCGCGGAGGAGCTCCTTGGTGGTCGTCTTCCCGTTGCTCCCCGCCACCGCCACCACCCGCCCGCTCAGCGCGCGGCGCCGGTGGCGGGCCAGCCGGCCCAGGGCGTGGAGCGTGTCGTCCACCAGGTAGAGCCGCATCCCGCTCGGCTGCACGTCCGGCATCCGCGACACCACCGCCGCCGTCGCTCCGGCCTCCGACGCGACTGCGAGGAAGTCGTGCGCGTCGTAGTTGGCTCCGCGCAGCGCCACGAAGAGCGACCCCTGCGCGATCTTTCGTGTGTCGGTGGAGACGCCGGAATACTCGGCGTCGCCGTCCTCAGTCCCGCGTGTGCCCAGCGCGCGCTCCACCTCGGCGGCAGTCCATCGAAATCCGCTCACACCCATTCCCTGGTCGCAGACGTTGCCCGTTCGGCAAGGATTTCACGCACCACCACGCGCTCGTCGAACGAACGCTTCTCGCGGCCCACGATCTGGTACGTCTCGTGGCCCTTCCCGGCAAGGAGGATGACGTCCTCCTGGCCGGCCTCGAGTAGCGCCCGCCGGATGGCTTCGCGGCGGTCGGAAAGTCGCACGCGGGGTGCACTTCCCATGCCGCGTTCGATGTCGTCCAGGATCTTCTCGGGGTCTTCGGTTCGCGGGTTGTCGGAGGTGACGATGGCGAGATCCGCCCCCTCCGCCGCGATGCGCCCCATCTCGGGCCGCTTGGTGGGATCGCGGTCGCCGCCGGCGCCGAATACGACGATCAGGCGCCCCTGCACCAGCGGGCGGACGGCGGCGAGGGCCCGCTCCAGCGCGTCGGGGGTGTGCGCGTAGTCCGCGAGCACGGTGGCGGACGCGGGCGGGCCGGCGATCCTCTCCAGCCGTCCCGGCACCTGGGGGATCGTGGAGAGCCCGGTCGCGATCTCCTCCGCCGCCCACCCCAGCGACCAGAGCGTCGCCGCGGCGGCGAGGGCGTTGGAGACGTTGAAGTTGCCGAAGAGGGGGAGGTTCACCTCCGCACTCCCGTCGGGAAGGGTCAGCGTCCACTCCATTCCGCCGGGGCCCACGCGTACCTTCTCCGCGCGGACGTCGGCGGGGCGCTCCATTCCGAAGCGGACCACGCGCTCGGCCTCCACGACGTCCCACGCAGGGTCGTCCGCGTTGACGACGGCGGCGGCGCCGTCCTTGAGCAGCGTGAGGAGGCGGAGCTTGGCGGAACGATACTCCTCCATCGTCCCGTGATAGTCCAGGTGGTCCTGCGTGAGGTTGGTGAAGAGCGCCGCGTCGAAGCGCGCAGCCGCCATCCGCCCCTGGTGCAGCGCGTGCGACGACACCTCCATCGCCAGCGCGCGCACGCCGCCGTCCGCGAAGCCGCGCAGCCAGCGCGCCGCCTCGATGGGCCCCGGCGTGGTGAGCCCCTCCGTGCCCGGCACCACCTTGCCGCCCGCGTCCAGCGCGCCCAGCGTGCCGATGTACGCCGTGGGCATGCGGCGGGACAACATGTCGCGCAGGATGGCGGCCGTGGTCGTCTTCCCGTTCGTCCCGGTGACGCCCACCAGCGTCAGGGCGTTCCAGGGATCGCCCCACAGCTCCGCCGCGGCGTACGATGCGGCCAGACGCCCGCTGGTGACGGGGATCTGCGGGAAGGTGAGGTTGTCGTCGCGCCGCTCCACCGTCGCGCCGGCCGCGCCCTGAGCGGCGACGTCGGCCAGGTAGCGGTGCCCGTCGCCCTCGGTGCCGGCGATGGCGCAGAAGAGGTCGCCCGGGCCCACCTTGCGCGAGTCCGCGGAGGCGCTCGCGACCAGGCGCGCCGCGTCGTCCGCGGAGAGGCGCGCGCCGCCCGCGAGGAGCCCCTCGCGCTCCAGGCGCGCTTCGATCGCGCCGAGCGTCGTCATCAGCGCTCCGCCCCCACCACCACGACGGTCCCGCCGCGCGGCTGCACGGCGCCCGCGGCGGGACGGGTGCCCTTGACCGTGCCCGCGCCCTGCACGCGCACCTGGAAGCCAAGCGCGTGCAGGCGGCGCACGGCGTCGCGCAGCGACAGGCCCGCCAGCTCCGGCACCGGCACCGGCTCGCGCTTGGGCGCCGCGGCCTGCACGGCGCCCTGCGGAAGCGAGTCGAAGACGTACGTCCCCTCCCCGCCGGAGGCGCGCGGACGGCGCTGCACCACCTGCCGCGGCGCCGGCTGCGACGGCGTGGGGATGCGCGTGGCGAGCAGGGCGCGCCGGTCCAGCGAGGGCGAGCGCGCCGCCAGGATTGCCTGAAGCGTGGCGCGCGTCACCGGCGCCGCGGTCAGGCCGCCATAGTAGTCGCCCTGCGGACGGTCCAGCTTCACGAAGATGACGAGCTGCGGGTCGCGCGCCGGGAAGTACGACACGAAGCTGGCGTTGTACTGCCCCGCCTCATACCGCCCGTTCGCCCCCGTGCGCCGCGCCGTCCCCGTCTTCCCTGCCACCTCAAAGGTGGAGAGCGCCGCGGCCTTGGCCGACCCGTCCGACACCACCGTGATCAGCACCTCGCGCAGCGCGTCCGTCACCGCCGCCGGGACGGCGCGGCGAACCACGCGCGGCTCCATCTTCCAGCGCGTGCCGCCATCTGGTCCGCGCGTCTCGCGCAGGAGGTGGGCTTCCATGAGGTTGCCGTGGTTGGCGAGCGCGCCGTACGCCATCGCCATCTGCACCGGCGTGACGGAGACCTCGTAGCCGGTGGCAAGCGAGGCGGCGGTCATCTTGGACCAGCGCGCGGGCCTCGGCAGCCGCCCGCCCGACTCCACCGGGTACTCCACCCCCGTCGGCGTGCCGAAGCCGAAGTCGCGCAGGTTGGCGTACTGCTCCGCGGGCCTCAGCTTCGGCACCAGCTTCACCATCCCGATGTTGCTGGAGACGCGCAGTGCATCGCGCAGCGACAGCATGCCGTACGGGTGCACGTCGGTGTGGATGCGGCCGTGCGGATCGGCCCAGCGCCCGTTCTCCGCAAACACCTGGTCGTTGAGCGAAGCGTGGCGCCCGGCCAGCAGGTTGGCCACGAAAAACGGCTTCAGGATGGAGCCCGGCTCGTACGGCTCCACGAACGCCGCCAGCCCGCGCGATCCCTTGCGCCGCGACACCGCCGCCAGGATCTCCCCCGTGCGTGGCTCCGTGAGCAGCAGGTCGCCGCCGGAGGCGTTGGTGTTGCGGATCGCCTCGTCCAGCGCCGCGTCCGCGATCTCCTGGAGGTCGAAGTCCAGCGTCAGGTACACGTCGCCGCCGTCACGCGGGGGCGCCACGGGGAGCGACACCGCCGACTCCTTGCGGCCGCGCCCGTTGCGGCGCTGGATGCTGAAGCCGTCCGCGCCGCGCAGTACGGAGTCCATCGCCTGCTCGATCCCGCCCAGCGCCCGCCCGTCCGCCGAGACCGTGCCCATCACCTCGCGCCCCACGTCGCCCTGCGGGTAGAAGCGCTCCAGCTGGCGCGACAGGTGCAGCCCGCGCATCTCGCCCAGCTTGCGGCGCTGCTCCACCGTGAAGCGGCCGGGAAGCACGACCCACTTGCGGCGCGCGTCGGTCGCGCGCCGCGCCGCCGACTTCGTCAGCCCCAGCGCGTCCACGAGCCGCTTCGTCACCTCGCGCCGGTCGGTGATCTCCGCGGGCGCGACTGCCACCTCGTACGTTTCGCGTGTGAGCGCCAGCGGCACGCCGTCGCGGTCGTAGATGGCGCCGCGACGCGCGGGAAGCGGCACGCGCGCCTGCTGCTGGCTGGCGGCCTCCGCCTTCCACTCCGCCCCCTGGAAGCCCTGGAGCTGCACGGCGCGACCCACCACCAGCATCGCGGCCACGCCGAACGACGCCAGGAGGAGCTTCTGCCGCCCGGCGATGCGCTCGGGCGAGGTGAGGGCGGGGCGGGTGCGCTTGGCGCTCAAGGGGCCTCCGGCGGCGCCGGGGTGGTGGCGGGAACGGGGAGCATCACGATCTCCTCGTCACGTGCGACGTGCATCCCCAGGCGCTCGCGCGCCACGCGGGTGATGCGGGCGCGGGTCTGCAGCGCCTGGATGCGGTTGGTGACTTCGACGCGCTCCGCCTCGGCCTGCGAGAGCTCGGCGCGCACGGCGGAAAGCTGGCGCTCGCGCTCGTATCCCACCGTCTGCCGCCACACCACCGACGCCAGCGCGCCCAGCATCACCAGGATGAAGAAGAGGCGGCGCAGCGCACCACGGCGGCGCGCGCGGCGCTCCGAGCGGTCGGCCGGCGGCGGGTCCCACGGGTTTGCGCCGGGGCGTACCGCTGCGAGCGCGGCGGAGCTCACGCGCGCCTCCACGCCCGCAGCCGTACGGAGCGTGCCCGCGGGTTGCGGGCGACCTCGGCCGGCGAGGCAGACACTGGCTTGCGGGTGAGCGTCTCGCCCAGCGCCACGCCGCGGCAGTTGCACATGGGCATCTGCGGCGGGCAGATGCAGGCTTGGCTCCACTCACGGAACGCGTTCTTCACCAGCCGGTCCTCGAGGGAATGGTACGACATCACGGCGAAGACGCCCCCCGGCGCCAGCGCCTCGCGGAAGCTCTCCAGCGCCCGCTCCAGCGACGGAATCTCGTCGTTCACGGCGATGCGCAGCGCCTGGAAGATGCGGGCCTTGTCCGCCGCCTCGATCCTCCCGCCCAGCCCGCGCCGCATCGCCTCCACCAGCCGGTCGCTGGTATCCACCGGCGCCTCCTGCCGCATCTCCGCGATCACCTTCGCCAGCCTGCGCGACTTGCGCTCCTCGCCGAAGCGATAGAAGAGGTTCGCCAGCTCCTCCTCGTCCAGCGCGGCCAGCAGGTCGGCGGCGCTCGGTTCGCCGGCGGAGCCCTGCGCCATGCGCATGTCCAGCGGCGCGCCGGGGCGAAAGGTGAAGCCGCGCGCGTCCGCGTCGATCTGGTGCGACGAGATCCCCAGGTCCAGCAGCACGCCGTTGAGCGTCCCCGGCTCCACGCCGGCCGCTTCCACCGCGTCCGCGAAGTTGGCGCGCACCCGCCGCGCCCGCTCCCCGAAGCGCTCCAGCCGCGCCCCCGCCTCCGCCAGCGCGTCCGGGTCGCGATCCACCCCGATCAGCCGCGCCTCCGGCCCGCGCTCCAGCAGCGCCTCCGCGTGCCCGCCGCCGCCCAGCGTGCCGTCCAGATAGAGGCCGCCGCGCTCTGGCCGCAGAAGCTCCATCGCCTCCTCCACCAGGACGGGGGCGTGGTACGGCGTGTCGTAGCTCACGCGGCGTTGCGCATGGAGGTGGCGCGGGTGACGGTGCTTCCGCAGGCGCGGCAGCGGCACCAGTCCGCACCGGCCCACCCGGACAGCGCGGGGAGCACCAGGTAGGGTCCCAGGTGCCGGTCCGCGGCGCATGCCAGGACGGGCTCCGCCAGCAGGGCGAAGTTGAAGATGTGCGGCTCGGTGGTCACGTGGCGAGGCCCGGGAAGGGGTAGGCTAGCCGAAGATCTGGTGCATGAAGCGCGCGGCGTCCGGCACGGGCATCTCGGTGGCGGCGGTGAAGCGCGCCGGGTCCCACAGCTCGATGCGGTCGATGGCGCCCACCACCAGCGTGGCCCCATCGATCCCCACCGCTTCCTGCAGCCGCTGGGGCACAAGGATGCGCCCCTGCTTGTCCGGCACGACTTCGCAGGCGTTGGCCGTCACCTTGAGGACCCAGGGGCGGGCCTGCGGCTGCAGCCGGAGCACCTCTCGCAGGCGCCCCTCCACCTCGGCCCAGGCGGACCGGGGGTACAGCGTGAGCGCGTCCGGAAAGACGTGCACCAGCACGAAGGGCTGTTCCTGGCCTTCCCGCCTGAAGGAGGCGGGAAGGCTGAGGCGGCCCTTTTCGTCGACGTTGTGATGGAAGCTTCCCAGGAAGCCGGTCATTCGATCCGTAGACGAGGGCACCCCGCGGCATCCCACTCTTCCCCACTTCATCCCACTGAGCCCCAACCTAACGCGTTTCCCGGCAAGGTCAAGGAGAAGATGTGCCGAAGGTGCCTGGCGGGGTTCTTGCTCCCCGGCGCCGCGCAACCCACACCACGCCGCCCCGGAGCGCCGCCCTTGCACCTGGAGATCGTCATCAACCCGTCCACCCCCGCCGCCGTCGAGGCGATCCGGCGCGGGGTCGAGTCGCTGCGCGAGGCCGGCCACCAGGTGCGCGGGCACATCACCTTCGAGGCGGGCGACGCGCGCCGCTTCGCCACGGAGGCGGCGGAGCGCGGTGCCGAGGTGGTGGTGGCGGCAGGCGGCGACGGCACCATCAACGAGGTGGTGAACGGGCTCAACGACTGGGCGGAGGCCGGGGGGCACGACGAGCTGCCGCGCCTGGCGGTGATCCCGCTGGGCACGGCCAACGACTTCGCGGGGGGCCTGCGCGTCCCCAAAGACCCGGAGCAGGCGCTCGCCGTGGCGGTGGAGGGTACCGGCTACCCCGTGGACCTGGCCGCGCTGAACGGGCGCTGCTTCCTCAACGTCTCCAGTGGCGGCTTCGGTGCCGAGGCGACGGACGAGGCGTCGGACGAGCTGAAGCGCATGCTGGGCCCGATCGCCTACGTGGTGACGGGGGTGAAGAAGTTCGTGACGCTCACCCCGTGCAAGGCGCGCTTCACCTCCGGCCGCGAGGTGCTGCACGACGGCGACTTCCTGATCTTCGCCGTGGGCAACGCGCAGCGTACCGGCGGCGGCGTGCGCCTCACCTCCGAGGCGGACCTCTCCGACGGCCTGCTGGACGTGTGCATCGTGGAGGCGATGACGCACATGGAGTTCGTGCGCATCGCCCCGCAGCTCCGCGCCGGCAACCACGTGGAGCACGAAAAGGTGGTGTACCGCAAGGTGCGCAGCGTGACCGTGGAGGCGGAGGTGGAGCTGAGCGTGAACGTGGACGGCGAGCCGATGTCGGCCCGCCGGTTCGAGTACCGCATGCTCCCCCGCCAGATCACGGTGATGGCGCCGGGGCCTCCGGACGGCGCGGAGGGGTAGGGCCGGGGCCCCCTCCCCCAATAACTACCTGGGGGAGGGGCGTTTTGCGTGCATCCGCGCGTAGCGCAGCGCGCGGCGCCGTTCGGCATCCCTGGCGCACACCGATGCCGTAGGGGCGCGATTTATCGCGCCCGCCCTCGCCCCCACCGCGACCGCCGCCCGCCGGACCGACACCCGTCACTGGTAGGGGCAGACCTACGTGTCTGCCCACCCTCTCCCCCACCGCGACCCCCGCCCTCCGCACATAACCCGTGGGGGCCGCCCCACGTGGCTGCCCGTGCCCGCCCCCGCCCCTCCCCCGCAATTTGGGGAGGGGCAGCGAGGAACGAGCGGGGAGAGGGCCCCCGTTTGACTCCCCGCCCGCCCCCGCTCTACCTTTCCGCCCTGGAGCACCACCCAAAAGCACACCCGCGAAGCCCCGCCCGATGCCCATATATCCGCTGCGCAAACTGGACCCGGCCGCCGAGGCGACCGCGCTGTACGACCGGTGGCTCGGGGAGCTGCAGGAGGCGCTGGCCCGCGGCGACGACCGCTGGGAGCTGTGCCGCCAGACACTCACCGCGCTCTGGTATCCGGGGATGGCCGGCGTGGACCCGCGCAACCTCCCGCTCGCGGTGCAGGCGTCGCTGGCGCAGATGGACGCACGCAACGTCACCCTGGAGCCCGAGTACTACGCCGAGGTGGACGTGGAGCGCTTCAACGAGCGGAAGCCGCTGCTCTGGATGTGGCAGATGTTCGACCGCAGCCCCATGGGCGGCAACGTGCACCTGGGCGTGCACTTCCGCCGCGCGCTGGCGCCGTACCTCTTCAAGCGCGTGGGCAAGAACTTCAAGTGCTTCCACTTCGTGGAGTTCACGTACGGCTACAACCTGGAAGTGGGCGACGACGTGGTGGTGCACCGCAACGTCCTGCTCGACGACCGCGGCGGGATCGTACTGGGGAACGGCGTGTCGATCTCCGACTACGCCAACATCTACTCCCACACGCACTCCATCGTCGACCAGCGCGACGTCAGCAACCTGCAGACGGTGCTCGGCGACGGCGTGCGCATCACCTACCACGCCACCGTGCTCGCCGGGACGCACGTGGGGGAGAACGCGATGGTGGGGGCGATGGCGGTGGCCACCAAGGACGTGCGCGCCTACCACGTCAACGTGGGCATCCCCGCCAAGTCGGTGCGGGTGAAGCCCAACGCGCCGCCCGAGGTGTACAAGGTGACGCTGCGCAGCGAAGGGACCGCCTCCGGGGCATCCGCCGCGGGAGAAGGGTGAGCGGCGCAACCACACGAGCCCTGCAGACCATGAGCGATACGACCACCGTGCCGGTGGAGACCACCGATCCCGTCAACGGCCGCATCCTGGCCGTCTCCGAGGACCGGGTGCAGGGGTTCCAGGACGAGCCGTTCCAGGAGATCGCCCGCCTCAGCGAGGTGGATCTGGAGACGGTGCTGGAGCGCATCCGCGCGATGCTCGCGTCGGGCACCATCCGCCGCGTGCGGCAGACGCTGATGGCCACCAACCTGGCCCCCGGCGCGCTGGTGGCGTGGCAGGTGCCGCCCGAGCGGCTGGACGACGCCTTCGAGTACATGTTCCGCGAGGACCCGTTCTCCGGCCACGTCGTCATCCGCTCCACCGACCGCGAGACGCAGGGCTCCAAGTACCGGCTGTGGACGACGCTCAAGGTGCCGCAGGGCTTTTCGATGGAGAAGCACGCGCGCTTCCTGATGGAGCGCACCGGCGCCCTCGCTTACAAGCTCCTCCCGGCCCACAAGCTGTTCGCGCTGGGAGTGGGCCACGTGCGCCGGCGCGGGCTGGAGCCCGGCGCCCGCTCCGAAGAGCTGGGCCAGGTGCTCGACACCAACATCGTGGAGCTGTCGGACCTCGAATGGCGCATCCTGGAGGCTCTGAAGCGCGAGTTCGCCGCGGAGGAGATCACCGACCATCCGTGGACCGCGCGGGCGGAGGAAGCGGGCGTGCGGCTGGAGCGGTTTCTCCAGATCGCGCGCGACCTCAACCGGCGTGGCGTGATCGGGCGCTTCTCCACCTTCCTCGAGCACTACAAGCCCAACGCCGCGGGGGAGCGGGTGACGCGCTACAACGCCCTCTTCCACTGGCGCGTGCCGCAGGGGCGCGAGCTGGACGCGGGGCGTGAGGTGGGCCGCCACTTCGTGATGACGCACGCCTACTGGCGCGAGGGCGGGCCGGAGTTCGGCGGCGTCAACATCATGGGCGTGGCGCACGGCACCGAGAAGGAGACGGTGCTCGCCCACAAGGCCGCCATCGACCAGCACCTGGAAGAGGCGGGCATCCCGGTCGGCTACACCAACGTTTTCTGGGGCGGGCGCAGCGAGATCAAGCCGTCCGAGATCTCGCCCTTTGCCTACGCGGAGTGGTGCCGCCGCAACGGAATGGACCCCGGGGCGATGCGCTGACGCGGCTGGATCGGAGAAACGCGGAAAGGAGGCACGGAGAGACTCGTTCTCCGTGCCTCCATTCGTTTGACCCCGGAATGAGATAAGTTGTTGGTTTTGACAGGCATCGGCGCGGCGCTTACATTCCGGCGTCCTTGACCGGACCCTGAAAGCCGACTCGTGTAAATCACCGGGAATTGTAGATATGGAACTTCGCGAATTCTTCAACGAAGACGCGATCCAGCTCGACCTCAAAGGCGAGAGCAAGGATGAGATCCTCAAGGAGCTCATCGCCCTGCTCAAAGTCGACGAGAAGTCGCAGGGGATCCTCTTCAAGATGCTGAAGCGCAGGGAAAACCTGGGCTCCACCGGGATCGGCAAGGGGATCGCCATCCCCCACTGCCGCTCGCTGGTGGTGAACCGGCTGCGCGTGGCGTTCGGCCGCAAGACGTCGGGGGTGGACTTCAAGGCCATCGACGAGCAGCCGGCGCGCTACTTCTTCATGATCGTGGCGCCGCCGCTGGAGGTGTCCAACCAGTACCTGCCGGTGCTGGGCAAGATCGCGCAGTTCTCCAAGGAGCCGGACGTGTCCACCCGGCTCGACCAGCTCACTAATCCTTTGGAATTCCTCGCGCTCCTTCAGGAGAAGGGCGTCTGAGGCGCGGAGAGTCCCACGTATGCACCCCCAGTTGGAAGCACTGCTGGAGATCCAGGACCTGAAGACGCAGCGCCGCGAGCTGGGAGAGACCTCGTCGCGCGACGTGCAGGAAGCCGTCTTCGGGCTGAGCACCGACGTAGCGCTCACCATCCTGGACGAAAAGATCGCGGAGATGGAGGAGGCGCTGGCCCCGGAGGTCCGCAACCGCTACCGCCGGATCGCGAACAAACAGCCCCGCGTGGTGGTCCCGGTCATCCGGGGCACCTGCTACGGCTGCTTCGTCCAGATCCCCACCGCCCTCGCCTCCGACGCGGACCGGAACGAGGAAGTACGCTCGTGCCAGAGCTGCGGGCGGTTCCTGTATCTGATCGATTGAACGGAAAGTGCTAAGTCCTAAGTGCCAAGTCCTGAGTAACCTTCAGCACTTAGCACTTAGCACTTAGCACTGAGCACAACAGTTAAGCCGGCCCGGATCAGAATCCGCGGCCGGCTTCACTGTCTTCTGAAGATGGGGGGAATGAAGCGCGAGCGCTTCGAAGGGTTGGCGACGATGATGCGAATCAGGTCCGGCTCGCGCCGGTCGCCCACCACCAGCTCGCAGTAGTAGAGCCCCGAGGGGGCGCGCCTTCCGTTCAGGTCCCGGCCATCCCAGTAGGCCACCTTGCGGCCCGGCTCCGTGTAGCGGAGCCCCTGCACGCGCACGTCCCGGCCGCGGGGATGGCCGACCGCCTTGGGGATGGCGATCAGCTGACGAAACATGTTTACGATTCGGATGGTGACGACCCGGGGCTCGCCATCCTTGAACAGGCCTTCCTCCAGGTAAAACGGAATGTATGTATCCGGGTTCGGCGGATTGGGGTAGTTCTGCTCCAGCCGGTAGCCCTTGGATGGCACCACCGGGGCCCTTTCGTCGGGGTCCTGCCCCCATAACCCGGGGGGGAGCCCCAGCCCGAAGAGCGCCAGGAGCAGGAGCAGAACCGGGGGTGCACGCAGCATCAGCACCTCATTCGGTCCGTGGATCGCGCTCGGTGTGCTCCTCCGGGATCGCGCGGGGTTCGTACAGGGTTTCCGTTGTGAGTATACCGGAACCGCGCCGGGCCGGTCAAGCCGAATCCACGACGGGGTGGTGTACGGGCGAGTGAACTCGCTGCAACAACAGCACTAAGTCCGCCTTCGCGGATTCGGGGGCGAGATCTGCCCGTGTACGTGAATACGGCGCCGCCGCTCCGTAGGGGCGCGATTCATCGCGCCCACCCTCTCCCTTCCTCGACCTCCGCATCCCGCATCGATCCCGCAGGGGCCGCCCCACGTGGCTGCCCGTGTCCTGCCATGCGACCGATGCCCGCATCCAGGAGCGAATGAATTCGCCGCCGGAACCACTCAAAGTCCGCCTTCGCGGACTCCGGGACCAATGCCGCGCCTATCAAGCCGGCTTCAGCCGCCTTCCCGTCGTCCCAGCCGGGGGGAATCATCCCCCGGTTCCCGCGCTCGTTGCAGCAGTCAACCGCCGGTCTCCCCCGCCTCCGCCCTCGCCTTCTCCGCCAGCCGCTCCCGGATACGCGCCGCGATCACCTCGATGCCGGCGGTGTTCTGCCCCCCGCGCGGAAGGATCACGTCCGCGTAGCGCTTGGTGGGCTCCACGAACTCGAAGTGCATGGGGCGCACGGTGTTCAGGTACTGGTCGATCACCGCATCCAGCGAGCGCCCGCGCGTCTCGATGTCGCGGCGCAGGCGGCGGATGAAGCGCACGTCCGCCTCCGTGTCCACGAAGATCTTGAGGTCGAACATGTCGCGCAGCCGCGCGTCGGCGAAGAGGAGGATGCCGTCCACCAGGATCACGTGGCGCGGTGCGATCCTCACCGTCTCGGCGGCCCGCGTGTGGCGGGTGAAGTCGTAGACCGGCTTCTCCACCGCCTCGCCCGCCAGCAGCCGCTCCAGCTGCCCGATCAGCAGGTCGTTGTCCAGCGAGTCGGGGTGGTCGAAGTTCATCCGCTGCCGCTCCTCCACCGTCATGTGGGCCAGGTCGCGGTAGTAGGCGTCGTGGTCGATGAACACCGCCGAGTCCAGGTGCAGCGACTGGTAGATGCGGCGCGCCACGGTGGTCTTCCCCGAGCCGGTGCCCCCGGCGATCCCGATCAGGAACGGTTTCATCTAGCGTGCGAAGTGGAGTCCAGGCGTGCCCGGCCGTGCGGCCGGCGCGCTCGGTTGTAGCCCGCGGCGGCGGCGGGCGCAAGGGTACCAAAGAAGAGCGGGGCGGCTCTCAGGCCGCCCCGCTCTTCTTTGCGCAGTACTACCCTTCACCATCCAATGGACTTAGAAGAGGTAGCGCGCGCCGAGCTGGATCTGGTAGCGCGAGCCGAGGTTGCTCGGCTGGAACACCTGGCGCCCGGCGCCGAACGGCGCGAGCTCCACACGGCCGGCGGCGTTCGGCGTGTTGTTGGTCACGCGAAGGAGCGGATCGCTCTGGTTGGACACGCTCTCGTTGAAGCCCCAGTTGCGGTTGAGCAGGTTGCCGAAGTTCAGCACGTCCAGCGTGAGCTGCACCCGCTGGTTGGCCAGCGACGGAACGGTCTGCGCCAGGCGAACGTCGAAGCGGTTGCTCCACGGCTGGTTGCAGGCGTTCCGCTGCAGCACCTTGCCGCGCGACTCACGCAGGCACTCCACGCTGTTGATGAACGCGTTCAGGTTCGCCCACGACTGCTCCGGCGTGATCGGCTGCGTGGCCGTCGCGGCCTGGAAGCGAACCTCACCGATGCTGCGCGGAACGTAGATCAGGTCGTTGCTGATCGCGTTGTCGTTGTTCACGTCGCCGTCGTACCGGTACGAGTACGGCCGGCCGCTCTCCCCTTCGTAGATGAAGGAGATCTCGGTGGGCGCGCGGCGGATGAAGTTGGCGCTGTAGGTGCCGCTCGCCAGAATGCGGTGCTTCACCAGCCAGTCCGATGGGCGCAGCTTCGGGTCGTTCGGATTGCCGTCGATCAGGTTGAACACGAAGTTCGACGAAGCCGTGCTGGAGCGCAGCGCGTTTACGTCCTGCGATTCCGTGAAGGTGTACGCCAGGCGCACATCCAGCGTGCGGGCGAAGTTCTTCTGGAGCTGCCCGGTAAGGCTGTACGTGTAGTTCTCGTCCGTGTTGAACACCTCGTACACCTCGCCCAGGCGGGCCAGGCCGCTGGTCGCGGGGAAAGAGCCGTTCGGGTAGCGGCGCGAGTAGCGCGGGCGACCCTCCACGTAGCCGCCTGTGGCGAGCGGGCCCGTCAGCGAGTCGGTGCGGATCGCCAGGTTGCGGTACACGGGGTCGCTGAGCGACTGGTTGAAGAGCCCCTCGAACGTCACCACGAAGTCCCGCGGGAGGCGGCGGTCGACGCCGAACGAGGCGCGGAACACCTGCGGGAGCTCGAAGTTCGGCGCCAGCGTGTTGATCTCGTTGGGCGTGAAGCTCGTCGTGCCGGTGCACGCGGTGGGCTGCTTGGTCGGGTCGGTGACGAACGCCGGCACGCTGGGCGAATTGCACGTGAAGCGGACGTAGTCCAGCCCCGTGTTGCCGAAGGCGTTCGAAACCCACACGTACGGCGTACGGCCGCTGAACAGGCCCACGCCGCCACGCACCTGCGTCACCTGGTCACCCGCCACGTCCCAGTTGAAGCCGAGGCGCGGGGAGAACTGCATCTCCTCGCCGCCCACCCTGCCGGTGCTGCGCTGGTAGTACTTGACGACGGAGTCGTTCTGCGCCGGCTTGTCCGGGAAGCTGGTGCGGTCCAGGCGGAGCCCGGCCGTGATCGTCAGGTTGTCGCGCGCTTCCCACTGGTCCTGCAGGTAGCCGGAAAGCTGCCGCACCGAGAACTCCGCCCGCTCACGCGCGTTCGGGTTGTTCGGATTCAAAAAGGTGTAGGAGTACTGGTTCGGGGTGCCGTTCTTCAGCGCCGTGGTGTCCGCGAAGCGGTAGTTCCCGTAGATGTTCTGCGCGAACAGGTTGCTGAACTGGAAGAACTCGTTGTGCGTGCCCAGCGTGATGCGGTGGGCCCCCGCCGAGAGCGTCAGGTCGTTCGTGATCTCGAGGAGGTCCTGGTTCAGCGCGTTCGCCACCGAGCTGTTCTCCGGACCCGCCACCACGAAGTTGGTGCCGCCCGCGCCCACGCGCACGAAGGGAAGCTGGGTGGTGCCGGGGTCGCGGCGCTCACGGATGGTGGTGCGGTTGACCCGGAGCTCGTTGGACAAGTTCGAGCCGAAGGTGCTGTTCAGCTGGCCGACCGTCGAGTTCGTCCTGCTGTCGAACGCGTACATCGTGTTCCCCAGCTGGTACAGGTCGTTGCGCCGCGTCAGGTTGTCGTCGAACGCATCCACGTAGTTGTTGCGGATGGTAAGACGCTGGTTCGGCGACAGGTTGAAGTCCAGGCGGCCGAAGATGTTGGTGCTCTCGCGGCCCAGCTTCACCTCGCCCACCGTCCCCGGGTTGTAGCCGTACTGCGTGGTCAGGATGTCCGAGATCCGGTTGGCCAGCGGGTCGCTGATGGACGACTGCTGCCCGGCCACGAAGCCCGTGGGCGACTCGCGGTCCGTGCGCTCGCCCGCCATGAAGAAGTGCACCTTGTTGCGGACGATGGGGCCGCCCAGCGAGGCGCCGAAGTTGGTCTCGTTGAAGTTGCTGAACTCCGGCGACAGCGCGATCGAGTCGCCCTGGCGGAAGCGGTAGCGCCCCACGAGCTCCTGGTCGCGGGTGAAGAACGACGCGGTCCCCGTGAAGCGGTTTGTGCCGCTCTTGGTGACCGCGTTGATCCCCGCGCCCGTGAAGCCGCCCTGCCGCACGTCGAACGGCGCGAGCACCACCTGGAGCTCCTGGATCGCCTCCATGGTGATGGGGCGCGTCCCCGCCGCGCCGCCCGGCGTGCCGCTGGTGGAGAGGCCGAACAGGTCGTTGTTGACGGCGCCGTCGATCTGGATGTTGTTGAAGCGCGAGTTGCGCCCCGCCGCGTTGGAGCCGCCGCCCGAGGTGGCGATCTGCGGCACCAGGCGCGTGAAGTCGGAGAGGTCGCGGCTGATGGTGGGGAGGCGCTGGAGGGCGCTGTCCCGCACCGTGGTGGCCGGCCCCGTGCGCGTGCGGGAGAAGGTGGCGCCCGAGCGCTCGGCGCGCGCGGTGATCCCTTCGATGGCGATCGCCTGCGCGGCGAGGGTAAAGTCGAGGCGCAGCGTCTGGCTGAGCGTCAGCGTCACCCCGGTGCGCGTCTGCGGCGCCAGGCCAAGGCCGCTCACCTCCACGCGGTAGCCGCTTCCCGGCTGGAGGCCGGAGACCAGGTAGCGCCCGTCTTCGCGCGTGACCACGCGGCTCTGGGCGCCGGTGGACCCGCTGGTCACCAGCACGCGCGCGCCGGCGACCGGTGCGCCCGCCGCATTGGTGACGCGGCCCGACACGGCGGACGTGGTGACGCCCTGTGCCTGCGCGCCGCCCGCCCAGCCGAACGCCAGCAGCATCGCGCAGAGGAGCGCGGCTGCCGTCTGCGAACAGCGTTTAATCATGTTTTTCTCGGGGAGATTGAGAGTTTCCAGCCACGACCCGGGCACCTGCCCGGGACGCGCATTACACTAGCCGCGCCCGGACGCGCCGGGTAGCGGTGAATGTAACGTGTTTGCCACGCCGGGCAAGACTTCCGTCCACCTCGTGCGCGAGTTGGAAGGGCTTGCCCCCGCGGCCCTTCACCGGCCGTCGGTTACGTAGCGCAGGACGTCGTAGCGGGTGATGATCCCCGTCAGCCGCCCGTCGTGGCGCACGAGCACCGCCGGGTTCTGCCGGTTCAGCAGCCGGGTGATCCCCGGCAGGTCCACGTGCGCGTCCACCACCGGCAGCGGCGCGTCCATCAGGTGCTGGACGGACTGGTCCAGCGTGGCGGTGTTCTCCAGCACCCGCGACATCAGCGTGGCCTCGGAGAGGTGCCCCACGCAGTCGCCTTCGGAGACCACGGGGAGCTGCGAGATGTTGTGCTGCGTGATGAAGCCCAGCGCCTGCCGCACCGGCGTCTCCGGCGCCACGGCGATCAGGTGCGCAGGCGCGTTGTCGCCCTTGCCGCCCACCATGTCGCGCGCCGTCACGCGCGACGGCTCCAGCATCCGGTTCTCCCGCATCCACTCGTCGTTGTAGATCTTGGAGAGGTAGCGCTCGCCGGTGTCGCACAGGATGAAGACGACGCAGGCGTCGGGATCGTCAACCTCGCGCGCCACGTCCAGCGCCACCTGGCAGATCAGCCCCGCCGATCCGCCCACGAAGAGCCCCTCCTCGCGCGTCAGGCGGCGCGCCATCCCCAGCGAGGCGCGGTCCTCCACGTAGCGCCACTCATCCACCACGCTCATGTCCAGCGTGCCGGGGATCTTGTCCTGCCCGATCCCCTCCACCTTGTACGGCGCCGCCTCCGGCTTGGCACCCGTCGCCGCGTAGCCCGCGAGGATGGAGCCCACCGGGTCGCCGCCGATGACGCGCACCTCCGGGTTGCGCTCCTTGAGGAAGCGCCCGACGCCCGTCAGCGTGCCGCCCGTGCCGGCCGCGGAGACGAAGTGGGTGACGCGCCCCTCCGTCTGCTCCCAGATCTCCGGGGCCGTGGTGGCGTAGTGCGCCTCGGGGTTGGCCTGGTTGTAGAACTGGTTGGCGAGGATGGCGTTGGGGGTCTCCTCCGCGATCCGCTTCGCCATCATCACGTAGTTGTCCGGATGGTCCGGCGCGACCGCGGTGGGCGTTACGATCACCTCGGCGCCGAAGGCCTTGAGGAGGCGCACCTTCTCCTGGCTCATCTTGTCCGGGATGGTGAAGATGCAGCGGTACCCCTTGATGGCCGCCGCCAGCGCCAGCCCCACGCCGGTGTTGCCGCTGGTCCCCTCCACCACGGTGCCGCCGGGGCGCAGCTCCCCCGCGCGCTCGGCCGCCTCGATGATGGCGGGCCCCACGCGGTCCTTGACGCTCCCACCCGGGTTCATGAACTCCGCCTTGCCGTACACCGGCGTGCGGATCCCCGCCGTCACCTGGTTGAGGCGGATCAGCGGAGTCCACCCCACCGCCTCCACGATGTTGGCGTAGGGGCGCGTGTGGCGCGGGCGGGCGAGGAGCTGCTCGGCGAAATCGGTCATGGGACCACGGACTTGGGGGATGGGTCGCGCGCCGAATCGGCGGCGGCACCCGAATCGAACTTCACGGGAAGTATGAACCATGCGCCCACCGGCTCCGCGCCGCGCCGGGCGGGCTCGAAGCGCAGCGACCGGCTCCCGGCCAGCGCGGCCGCGTCGAACGCCTCGTATCCGCTGGTGCGCTCCACGCGCACGCTGTCCACGGTGCCCTGCGCGGTGATGTAGAGGCGCAGCATCGTCTCACCGTTCACCTGCGCCTCCCACAGCTCTTCCGGATACTGGAAGGGAGAGCCCTCCTTCCCCGCCGCGTTCCGGAGCGGCTCGATGGGGCGCGGTGCCGTCATCGCCTCCTGCCGCGCGTCGCACGCCCCCAGCAGCAGCACGAGCGCGACGAGGCGCATCATGAGCGCGCCGCCTCCGCCAGCTCGGCGAGGAGCGCGAGCGCCTGCATCGGTGTCACCTGGTTCACGTCCACCCGGCGCAGCCGCGCGACGGCGGGGTGCGGATCGGGCTCGAAAAGGGCGAGCTGCGCAGGGAGCTGCACGCGTCCGTTGCTGGGCGGGGCGGGCTCGGCCTGCGCCTCCAGCTCGCGCAGGATCTCCCTGGCGCGCTCCACCACCGTGCCAGGCAGGCCGGCCAACCGCGCCACCTCCACGCCGTACGAGCGGTCCGCGCCGCCGGCGATCAGGCGGCGCAGGAAGACGATGTCCTCCCCCACCTCGCGCACGGCGACGGAGAAATTGACGACGCCGGAGAGCCGCTCCGCCAGCCGGGTGAGCTCGTGGTAGTGCGTCGCGAACACCGTCTTGGCGCCGGTCACGTCGTGCAGGTGCTCGGTCGTCGCGGTGGCGACGCTCAGCCCGTCCCAGGTGGAAGTGCCGCGGCCGATCTCATCCAGCAGCACGAGCGAGCGGGCGGTGGCGCCGTGCAGGATCGCCGCCGTCTCGTTCATCTCCACCATGAAGGTGCTCTGCCCGCGCACCAGGTTGTCCGAGGCGCCCACGCGGGTGAAGATGCGGTCCACGATCCCGATGCGGGCCGTGCGCGCCGGCACGAACGACCCGATCTGCGCCAGGAGCACGATGAGGCCCACCTGGCGCAGGATGGTGCTCTTTCCCGCCATGTTGGGCCCGGTCAGGATCATCACCCGCCGCTCGGTGTCCAGGCTCAGGTCGTTGGGGATGAACTCCTCGCGCGGCATCATCGTCTCCACCACGGGATGCCGCCCGCCGCGGATCTCCAGCGCGAACCCGTCGTCGACGGCCGGGCGGCAGAAGTCGCGGCGGCAGGCGGCCTCGGCCAGCCCAGCGAGCACGTCCACGGCGGCGACCCGCTCCGCCACCCGCTGGATGCGCGGCAGCTCCCGCGCGACGGACGCGCGCAGCTCGGCGAAGAGGCGCGTCTCCAGTGCCGCGATGCGCTCCTCGGCGCCCAGCACCTTCTCCTCCCACTCCTTCAGCTCGGGCGTGTAGTACCGCTCCGCATTCGCCAGCGTCTGCTTGCGGTGGTAATCGGAAGGGACGCGATCGGCGTGGGTGCGCGTGATCTCCAGGTAGTACCCGAAGACGCGGTTGAAGCCCACCTTGAGCGACCCGATCCCCGTCCGCTCCCGCTCGCGCGCCTGCAGCCGCGCGATCCAGTCCACGGCGCCGTCGCGAACGGAGCGCAGCTCGTCCAGCTCGGCGTTGAAGCCGGCGCGGATCACCCCGCCCTCCGCCACGGACACCGGCGCCTCCGCATCGATGGCGAGCGCCACCAGCTCGCGCACGTCGTCCATCGGCTCGATCGCGTCCAGGTGCTCCTGAAGCAGGGCTGCCTTGCAGTCCGCCAGCGCGGCGCGCAGCGGGGGCAGGCGCCCGAGCGACGCGGCGAGCGCCAGCATCTCGCGCGGGTTCACGCGCCCCGTGCCCACCTTGACGCCAAGCCTCTCCAGGTCGCGGATCTCGGCCAGCGCCGCGCGGGCGTCGCGCCGCACCCCGTCGTCGCCGAACAGCTCCTCGACGGCGTCCAGGCGGGCGTTGATGCGCTCGCCGTCCAGCAGCGGGGCCAGGAGCCAGCGGCGCAGGAGGCGGCCGCCCATCGGCGTGAGCGCCTCGTCCATCACCCCCAGCAGCGTCCCCTCGGCGCCACCGCCGCGCAGCGTCTCCACCAGCTCCAGGTTGCGGCGCGTCATCTCGTCCAGCGGCATGGCATGGCCGGGGCGCTCCACCCGCGGCGGCCGCAGCGCGCCGAAGCCGGCCGGCTGCACCTCGTTCAGGTACGCCACCAGCGCCCCCACCGCGCCCACGAGCGGCGCGTCCCCCGCCTCGAAGCCGAAGCCGCTCAGGTTGGCGACGCGAAAGTGGCGCTGGAGCTCCTCCCGCGCCGTCCCCGGCTCGAACAGCCAGTCGCCGCGAAAGGTGCGCGTCGCCTCGGCGGGCGGGGTGCCGGGAAAGAGCTCCCACGAACGCGGAAGGAGGAGCTCCGCGGGCCGGGCGGCGCCCAGCACGTCCGCAAGCTCCTCCCACGCCACCGCCCGCACCGTCACCTCCCCGGTAGACAGGTCCGCCAGCGCCAGCGCGACGCTTCCCTCCCCCGCCGGGTCGCCGGAGACCGCCGCCAGGTAGTTGTTGCGGCGGGCGTCGAGCAGGGCGTCGCTGAAGACGGCGCCGGGCGTCACCATCTCGGTGACCTCGCGGCGCACGAGCCCCTTGGCGAGCGCCGGGTCCTCCACCTGGTCGCAGATGGCCGCGCGCCGGCCGAGCCCCACCAGCTTGCGCAGGTAGTTCTCCAGCGAGTGCGCGGGGATCCCCGCCAGCGGCGCCTTCGACCCGCCGTTGTTCCGCGAGGTGAGCGTGAGCCCCAGCAGGCTGGAGCCCTCCACCGCGTCCTCGTTGAACAGCTCGTAGAAGTCGCCGACGCGAAAAAACACGAACGCATCGGGGTGGCGCGCCTTGACCTCGCGCCACTGCATCATCAGCGGGGTGTCTTCCGACGACATTCCGGTGGGGGATGGGAGCCGGTGCGGCCTGTAAGCCCTTGATTTTACAGCGGAATCGGGGTTGGGGCAACTGTGGGGGAATGGGGAACGGGGAATGGGGAACGGTACAATGCCTGGTAGGGGCGCGATTCATCGCGCCCGCCCAGTGCGTTCCCCCGACCTACGCCCCGCGCACGAATTCGGTAGGGGCAGACCCACGTGTCTGCCCACCCTCGCCCCCGCCCCAACTCTGCCACACACACCAATCTGGTAGCGGCCGCCCCGCGTGGCTGCCCGTGCCCTCCCCCGCTCCGCCGCCCGCCGAATGCGCAGGCCCAACTGTTCCGCTCGCCGGTCAGGGCGCGGGCTGGCTCCCGGCGGCGGGCTGACACTCGTCCTGCAGAACCTTGCTCGCGAAATTGACCCGGCTCTGAGGCTCGCGGTTTTCTGGTGCGGGGTGGACGAGGACGCGGGCATAATCCGCCAGTAGCTCCTTTCCAACCGCGGACCCGACAACACCATCGATCTCCAGGCGCGAGCGTTCTTGAATGGCTCGAAGCGCGGCCGCGTCGGGGTGGCGCGGACTGGCCTCGCGGAACGCCGTCCGCAACGCCTGCGAGGGTCTGGCCCGCAAGAACAACTCGGCTGCCGCAAGGCACAGTGCGCTCCGGTTCAAACGGCGCACCGACTCGGCGCTCATCGCGGTCCCCGGTTCTTCCGCGAGATTCAACCGGAGCCGATCCGCGGACCCGTGAACGAGCATGTAGCGCACCTGGGAATCCCGGTTGGCGCAGGTAGACCAGAGCGCCCGGGCACTCACGATTTTTACCCGGGGGGTGGAACTCGCCAGCCCAGCTCGCGCCGACTCAAGCGCAGCCTGCCGGCGGGCCTCCGTTCCTTCGATGACGTGCAGAACCTGCCGCCACGCCAGCACATCGCCGGAAATACGGGCGTCAGCGCCTGGCTCGCCCCGGAGGAGGTCACCTGCTGCTACGCAGAGTGCCGCGCCCTGTCCCTTGAAGCCGTCGTCGAGGGGCTGTTGCTGGGCAGATGCCGCGGGTGCAAGCAGCGACAGCGCTCCCACGATGGTCGCGCACCGCAGCAGCGATGGGACTTCAGAAACTCGCATCGGATTCACCGCCACCTCTCAATTTTTAAGTTTTTGCGACACTGCACCACTGATGTCCGGAGTCCGTCCGCCCTCCCGCTCGTCGGTCAGGGGTTGGCTGAAGTCTCCTGACGGCCGGCTGGCAGCTTTGGAGAATCAGGCTCGCGCGGTTGGCGACGTCGTGCTGGGTCTCGTCTTTTTCTGGAGTGGGGTCGAGGATGTATCGCGCGACATCGACTACAAGCTCCTTTCCAACCGCGGACCCGGAAGCGTCGCCAATCTCCTGGATGGAGCGCTCTCGTATGGCTCGGAGAGCGGCTGCGTCGGGGTGCGGCGGACTGGCATCGCGGAACGCTGCCCGCAACGACCGCGACGGGCTAGGCTGCGAGAACAACTCGGCGGCCGCGAGGCAGCGTGCGCTCCGGTTCAAGCGACGCGCGATCGCAACCCCGAGAACGGTGCCTGGTTCTTCCGGGAGATTGTACAGAAGCCGCTCCGCGGGAGCGTAAGCAGCCAGATATCGCACGCGATAAGCCCGGTCGGCGCAATGCCGCCAGTTCACCTGGCCCAACAGCGCCGCCCGATTCGAAGCGGCCCCTGCCAGTTTCGCTCGAGCCGAGTCCAGCACAACCTGTCGCCGGTCCTCCGTTTCTTCCATCACGTGCAGGATCTGCCGCCATGCGAGCACGGTTCCATGAACCTCCGCCAGAGGGGGGCCCGGCGAGCGCGCGAGATGCTCACCTGCCGCGATGCAGAGCGCGGGGGCGTTTTCCTCGGGGCCTTCCGTAGCCGGTTGGGCGAATGCCGCTGATGAGAGCAGCGACAGCGCTCCCGCAAAGATCGCGGAACGCAGCAGCGACGGGACTTCATAAGCTTGCATCCGATTCATGGCGCGAACTCCGAAATGCACGATCTTGTCTGGAGATACACGATCCTCCTGCGTCGCCGGAGCCTCTCCGCTCTCTGGAAGCGGAAGCGCCCCGTGTGAGCCCGCAGTCATGCCGTCTTCCGCTCCCCGTACTGCCACGCCCCCTGCAGCTCCACCCCCACCACCGACGACACCCCCGGCTCCTCCATCGTCACGCCGTAGATCCAGTCGGCGGACTCCATGGTGCGCGGGTTGTGGGTGATGACGATGAACTGCGTCTGCTCCTTGAAGTCGTCCAGGAGCTGGATGAAGCGGCCCACGTTGGTCTCGTCCAGCGGCGCGTCCACCTCGTCGAAGAGGCAGAAGGGGGACGGCTTCACCAGGTAGATGGCGAAGAGGAGCGAGAGCGCCGTGAGCGTGCGCTCGCCGCCGGAGAGGAGGTGGATGCGCTGCGTCTTCTTGCCGCGCGGCGAGGCGTGGATCTCGATCGGCGACTCCAGCGGGTCCTCGGGATCGGTGAGCCACACGTCGCACTCGCCGCCCTGGAAGAGCGACTGGAAGGTGCGGTGGAAGTTCTCGCGTACGGTGTTGAAGGTCGTCATGAACACTTCGCGCGCCGTACGGTTGATCTGGCGGATGGCGTTGGCCAGGTCGTCGCGCGCGGTGGTGAGGTCGGTGCGCTGCTCCATGAGGAAGCGGAGGCGGCGGTCCTCCTCCTCGTGCTCCTGCACCGCGAGCATGTTGATGGGACCCAGCGCGCTCACCTGCTCCGCCACCTCCTTCACCTCCGCCCGCCATGCCTCCGCGTCGCCCTCCTCCACCGGACGCGCGGCGGCGGCGAGGACGTCCCACGGTCGCCCCCACTCCACCTCCAGCCGCTCTCGGGCGCGCAGGAGGCGGCCCTCCAGCTCGGCGCGCTCCAGCTGCCGGCGGTGGCGCTCCTCTCCGGCGTCGGCCTCGCGGCGGCGGGCGGCGCGGACCCCTTCCTCGGCCGCGGCGGCTTCGGACTCCAGCTCGGCCAGGCGCGCATCCAGATTGGCGAGGGAGGCGGCCTGCTCGTCGCGCTCGCGGAAGAGGATCTCCACCTCGTCGCCCGCGCGTTCGCGCACCCCCGCAAGACCCTCCAGCGAGCGCCGCAGCTCGGTGGCCTCGGCTTCCAGGGTGCCGCCGCGGCGCAGGGCAGCCTCGGCGCCGTTGCGGGCGGCGGCCAGCGCGCGCTCCGTCTCGCGCAGCTCGCCCTCGGCACGCGCAAGCGCGACGCGCAGCTCGGATTCCTCGTCGCGCGCATCCTCCCACGCCGCGTCCAGCTCGGCCAGGCCGGCGCCGGCGCGCAGGGCCTCGGCGCCCGCCTCGGCGGCGGCGCGGGCGAGCTGGCTGAGCCGCTCGTCAAGCGCGGCGATGCGGGCGGTGGCCTCAAGGGCGTCGCGCTGCGTGGCGGCGATTGCGGCGTGCACCTCCTCGCGCTCCAGCTCCAGCCGGCCGCGGCGGTGGCCGTGCGCGGCGGCCTCGGCGTCCAGGCGGCGCAGCTCGGCCTCGGTGACGCGGCGCATCTCCTCCGCCTCGCGTGCGCGCTCCTCCGCCTCGCCCAGCTGCTGGACGAGGGAGTCGCGCTCGCGGACCAGGCGGTCGTGCGCGACCTCCGCGTCGGCCAGCTCGTCGCGCAGGCGGGCGAGCGCCTCGCGCCGGGCCAGGATCCCCTCGCCGGTGAGCGGCTGGCCGAGGCGGATGACGCCGCGCGCATCCACCGTGTCGCCCAGCGAGTCCACCCGCGCGCCGCCGAAGCCTTCCAGCGTGTCCTCCCCGGCCACGTACACCAGGCCCTCCAGGAAGACCTCCACCCAACCGTGCCCCTCGCCCGTGCCGCTAACGCCCAGCGAGTGCGCGGCCGGAAGCGCGTCGCGGACGCCGGGTGCGTCGAGCGGGAGGAGGAGGAGCGTTCCGCCGCCCTTCCACTCGTCGCGGAACCAGCGGCGCACCAGGCGGGCGGCGTCCAGGTCGCGCACGACGACGGCTTGCAGGAGCGTCCCCAGGAACGACTCCACGGCGGCGGCGGTCTCGGCCTCGGCGGTGGTGGCGCGCACGAAATCGGCGAGGGGGGCGAGGACGCCGGGGAAGCGCTCGCGGGCCTGCATCAGCGCCGTAACCGCGGGCGAGAAGCCCTCGTACGAGCGCTCCAGCGCCTCGCGCGCGGCCACCTGCGCGCCCAGGCGCGACACGCGGTCCTGCGCCGCGCGCAGTCCGTCGCGCAGCGGCGCCTCGCGCCCGCGCAGGACGCGCATCTCCTCGCGCGCCCGCGTGGCGGCGTCGGAGGCGGCGTCCAGGCGGTCGCGGAGGGTGTCGCCCTGGCCGCTCCACAGCTCCGTCTGCTGGCCCATGCGGTCGATCTCCGAGCCGAGCTGCTCCGTCTGCATGCTCAGCCGCTCGGCGCGCTCCAGCCCCTCCTGCCTGCGCCGCTCGGCCGAAGCGCGCTCCCCCTCCGCGGCGGCGATCTCGCGGGCGACGTCGCGCTGGCGAGCGGCAGCGGCCTCGCTGGCCTGGCGGTGGCCGGTGAGGGTGGCGCGCAGCCCCTCGTTCTCCTCCACGCGCGCCTCCAGCCGCTCGCGGGTGCCATCGACGCGCGCCTGCACGCGCTCGCGCTCCGCGTCCAGGCGCATGGCCTCGGCGGACTGGGCGGCGGCGCGCTCGGCCAGCTCGCCGCGCTCCCTCACGAGCTGCGCGATGCGGAGCTCGGCGTGACCGCGGCGCTCGTCGGCCAGCAGGATCTCGCGCTCGCGGGCGTCCAGCCGCTGCCGCACGGCATCCAGGCGCCCCGCCACCTCGGCGCGGCGCCGGCCCAGCTCCGCCGTCTCGATCCGCCGCTCCTGTAAGACCGTTTCCGCGGTGGAGCGCTCGATGGCGGCGTCGTGAACGATGCGCTCCAGCTCCGCCAGCCGCCGCTCGCCCTCGCCCAGCGCGGCGGTGAGCGCGGCCACCTCGGCAGTCGCAAGCGCCACCTCCAGGTCCAGACGCCGCGCCTGGAGCTCCTCGTAGCGCTGCGCGCGCCGCCGCTGCCGGGCGAGCGAGCGCACCTTGTTCTCCACCTCCGCCACCAGGTCGTTGAGCCGCGCGAGGTCCCCTTCGGCGCCCTCCAGGCGGCGCTGGGCGGCGCGGCGGCGGTCCTTGTACTTGCCGATCCCCGCCGCCTCTTCGAACATCGCGCGGCGCTCCTCCGCCTTTTCGCTCAGGATCGAGTCGATCATCCCCGCCTCGATGATCGAATAGGCGTCGGACCCGAGCCCCGTGTCGCGCAGGAGGTCGTGGATGTCGCGCAGGCGGCACGGCGCGCGGTTGAGCGAGTACTCGCTGCCGCCCTCGCGGTACACCTTGCGGGTGATCTCGACTTCGGACTGGGGGATGGGAACGGAGCCGTCTTCGTTGGAGAAGACGAGGGCGACTTCGGCGTAGTGGAGGGGACGCCTGCGGACGCTGCCCTGAAAGATCACCTCTTCCATCTTGCCGCCGCGGAGTGCGCTGGCCCGCTGCTCGCCAAGGACCCAGCGCACCGCGTCCGCCGTGTTGGACTTGCCGCAGCCGTTGGACCCTACGATGGCCGTGACCCCGTCGCGGAGCTCGATGGTGGTGCGGTCCGCGAACGACTTGAAGCCGTGGAGCTGGAGCCTGCGGAGCCTCATTTCTGCGGGGCGGGCGCCCGGCCGGTGCGCGCCACGAGGCGCGCGGGGAGCCCTGCCTGCTGCACCATCCTGAGCATGGGCGCCGCGCCCGCGGAGTCCTCGAAGGCGCCGCCGTACACCTTGTACCGCTCGCTGCCGTCGTTGAACGGCACCGCCACCACGTACGCTGGGATGGCGCGCCCGCTGAGCGAATCGGCCCGGGCCTGCGCAGCCGCCTGCGTGGGAAGCTCGCCCAGCTCGACGGCCAGGGGACGGACGAGGATCAGGTCGTCCGCCGTCCCCACGTCCTCCGCGTCGACGTCGCCGCTGCGCAGGAGCCGCTCCCGCAGCGCCACCGCATCCGCCGAATCCGCCAGTGCGCCGGAGAAGACCTTGAAGTAAAGCTTGTCGCCCGTCATCTCGGGCGTGACGTAGAAGCGCGCGTCCGGAAACTTCGCGGCCACCGAGGAAGCGAGCTGGCGCGCCCGCTCGTACTCCGGATACGCCTTGACGAAGACCGCGAAGGGGAGCGCCGTCCCCGCCGCGGCCACGCCCTTGGGGGCCACCGCCGTAGCCTTTGCGCGCGGATCGGCCTCGGCCCCACTCGGTGTGCCGCCCAGCAGCTGCGGATACTGCTGGAGGAGGATGTACACCGCCCCCGCGAGCACCGCCAGCAGGAGGAGGAGGGTGAGGAGCGGCGCCAGGCGGCTCTTCTTCACCGGCTTCGGCTCCGGCGCTTCCCACTCCGGGTCGGGCACCGGGAGCGTCGACGCGGGCGCGCCGACGGTGTCCTCCGCCGTGCGGAACTCCTCCCCACCACCGTGCGGCTCTGTAGTGCGCGGCGCGGCCAGCCAGGGGCGGATCCCGGTGGGCGCCTCCGGTTCGGCGAAGCGGGGCGGCGCGGGCGGCGCGGGCGCGGCAGGCGACGCGGCGATGGCGGCGGCACGTGGCGCGGCATCGGCGCGCGGGCCCTGCGAGGGCGGCGTGAGCCAGGCGTGGACCGTCACCCCGCCCGGCGCGTCTCGCGAGAGCTCGGCCTCGTGCGACTGCTCGCCCAGCATGATGGCGTCGTACGCCCAGCGCGCCAGCGACGGCAGCCCCGGCGCGTCCGAGGGCACGAAGATGAGCAGCGACGCCCCCGCCGAGCGGAAGCCGGCGATGATCTTTTCCCAGCGCCCATCGCGGAGGATGGCGTTGGAATCGGGGGTGTAGGTGCCGGCGGAGATCAGGTAGAAGCCGCGCCCGGGTACGGGCCGCGCGCTGCGGGCGAGCGAGGCGCCGTACAGGAAGATGTCCACCACCCCTTCCATGCTCGACATTCCGATCCGCTCGGCGAGCATGGGATCGTCCAGCCCCAGGTCGGCCAGCACGGTGCGCTGCCCGGTGGCGTTCCACCCCGTCGCGATGGCGATCGCCGCGTCGGCCACCCAGTCGCGGTCGGCGGCGCGGTCGAAGAGGAGGAGCACCGGTCCGGTGCGCGACGCGTCGAACGAAGCCGCGGCCGGAAGGCGCTCGAAGCTGGGATCGAAGAACGTGGGCTCGGGCAGCTTGCGGCCGGCCGAGCCCGAAGTCGCGTGGATGTCGGTCATCGAAGGGAGCGGAGGTCTGCCCGGCGAGGCGCAAACGTGGCGGAAGGACGTTGCCGGGACGCGGGCAATAGTACACGCGGGCGTCGGCGCGTGGCAAGGATGGGGATTGGGGATTGGGGATGAGGGATGGGGGATGGGGAACAACGAATCTGGTTTCCCTCATCCCTTCATCCCCTCATCCCCAATCCCCGCAGTTACGCCGCCGCCCCTTCCGCCGGAGCCAGCACGTGCGTGGGCGCATCGCCCCACAGGCGCTCGAGCTGATAGAACTCGCGCGCGGCCGGGTGGAAGACGTGCACGACGAAGGAGAAGTAGTCGATCAGAATCCACCGGCCCCCGCGCGCTCCCTCCACGTTCAGCGGGCGCGTGCCGCCGGCGCGAAGCTCCTCCACCACGTGGTCCGAGATGGCGGAGACGTGCGTGTCCGAGGTGCCGGTGGCGATCAGAAAGAAGTCCGTCGCGGTGGAGATCCCGCGCAGGTCCAGAAGCGTCACGTCCTGCGCCTTGCGGTCGAACAGGTGCTCGGCGGCGCGGGCGACTTCGGGCGGAAGGTCGAGGCTGTGCGGCGTGACGGGGGTGGTGCTCATCGGTCTCCAGGATCGCGATCGTCGGATAGTCGGTTCCCCGCCGTGTCCGGCGGAGATGCGTGTGCGGGCGGCAAGTCAGGTGCCATCCGCGTCTTTTTTGAGTACAGCGGCCGGTTAGGATCGCCAGCGCAACTGAATGAGGGGGAGCGGCTTCGCGCCGCTCCCCCTCCGCACCGGGCCTGTCCAGGCGAGCCGCGGATCTACGGGTTGAGCGTGCTCCTGACCTCTTCCGGCGCCGAGCCGAACACGCTCAGTGAAGCCGCGGAGCTGTGGGAGTTCACGACGAAGCTCTGCAAGTTCACCGCGGCTGGCGCCGTGGCGGTGAATACGATGTACCCGCTCATCGGTTCGCCCGCGTACCCGCCGGCGGCTTCGATGCGGTCCCTGAGCGAGAACACCTGCTTCGGGCTCGCCGTGAAGCTGATCCTGCACGGGTTGCACACGGCCTGCCCGCTCCGCGACTTCATCGGCTGGCCGTCGTTGGCGAACACGCTCACCTCAACGGTCGCGCCGCGGTCCAGGTTGACCATGTGCAGCTCCGTCGCGACGCGGCCCGGCCGCTCCAGCACGTGCGGGATCACCCAGGTGCGGCGTGCCGACTGCTGCGCATGCGCCGCTTCTGCGGACAGGAGGATGGCTGCACACACGAAAACCGCTGCGCGGATGAGCATGGGGCGTCTCCAGTGGCGTAGTGTGGGGCTGCGGGAAGGACCTGGGCAAAAGTTATTCACCCACCAATCCCGCTGCAACGATCACGTTCTCGCCACGAAACAGGGCGGCCCGCCGCGTGGCGGGCCGCCCCGAACGAACGGAAAGTGCTAAGTCCCAAGTGCTAAGTCCTGTCGTTGCCGTTCAGCACTTAGCACTTAGCACTCAGCACTTCGGTTACTCCTCCGCGATGACCCACACCTTGAGCTCCGGCCGCACGTCGCTGTGCAGACGCACCGGCACCGAAGTCACGCCGAGAGCCTTGATCGGCTCGTCGAGCTCGATCTGGCGGCGGTCGATCTGGATCCCCTGCTCGGCCAGCTTGTCCGCGATATCGCCCGCGGTGATGGACCCGAACAGCTTCCCTTCCTGCCCGGCGCGGGCATTGAAGGTGAGCGAAACGCCCTCGATGGAGGCGGCGCGCTGCCGCGCCTCGGTCAGGGTGGCGGCCTCACGCTTGGCCACCGACGCCCGCTCCGTCTCGATCCGCTTCACGTTCCCCGCGGTCGCCTCGTAGGCGAAGCCACGGGGGATCAGGTAGTTGCGAGCGTAGCCCGGCTTCACGTCCACGAGGTCCCCGGGCTGGCCGAGGTTCTCCAGACTCTGTCTGAGGATGACCTGCATCGTAGTTTCTCCCTTGCCCGGTTACGACTCGAAGCCCGCGATGTACGGCAGCAGGGCCAGGAAACGGGCGCGCTTGATGGCGGTCCCGATCTGGCGCTGGTGGCGCGCGCACATCCCGCTGATCCGGCGAGGCAGGATCTTGCCACGCTCGGTCACGAAGCGGCCGAGCGTCTTCTCGTCCTTGTAGTCCACGGAGCTCAGCCCGGTCTCACACACGGGGCAAACCTTGCGCGAAGATTTCATCTTACTCGTCCTCCCCGTCGTCTTCGGACTCCTCGTCACGCTTCGGAGCGGGCGGGACCGGTGTGGTCTGCAGGTCGCCCTCGTTCACCACCACGAGGTAGCGAAGGACTTCGTCGTCCAGCTTCAGCAGGCGCTCGAACTCGGGGAGCGCCTCGGCCGGGGCCGAGAAGTGGGCCACGGTGTAGTGGCCGGTGGTCTGGTCCGCGATCTCGTACGCCAGGGGGCGCTTCCCCCAGTGGTCCACCGCGGTGATCTCGCCGCCACGCTCGCCCGTGAGCATCCCGTGGAAGCGCTCGATCTTCTCCTCGATACGCTCATCCTCGAGCGCCGGGTGGAAGATGTACACGACTTCGTAATCCGACAAAAGGCACCATCCTTTGGACATGAGGCCCCGTGCGGTGCGCGCGGAGCAGGCATGAAAAAGTGCTGCCCCCGGTCGGGGGGCAGCACGGGAATGTAGCGGATACGGGCAAAATACACAACCCACGGGCGCGTGAACTCGCTGCAACAACCGCACAAAGTCCGCCTTCGCGGACTCGGGGAGAAGATCCCCCCGTACGGCCCCACACCGCGCGCCCATAGGCGCGTGATTCATCACGCCGCCCCATCCCCCGCCTCGATTCTCGCGTTGAACGCAGATGCCGTAGGGGCAGACCCGCTTGTCTGCCCGTGTCCTGCGTATTCGCCCCAGCCCGCCTCCAGGAGAGAAATCGAAGAGGGGCCCAGTGGCTAACTGATCCCGTGGGAGGGTACCGTCAGATAGTACCCGACATGGGTGAGTGTCTGCTTTAGGTGCTTCGTCTCCACCGCGCCAAGGAACCGCAAGAAGCGGCTGGCAGACACGGCGCGAACCTGCTCCGAAAGCAGGTAAGTGTCTTCGGTCACACCGCCAACACCCCTTGGGAGCCTGACCCGTCCGGGGAAGTTCCGGCTCGTGCGGGTACCCGGGACGACCACGCACAGCCCGGTGCGGTTGAGCTCGTTGCGCGAAACCATCAACGCCGGCCGGATTCCCGCCTGCTCGCTCCCCTGGACGGGATCGAAGTTGACCATCCACACTTCACCCTGAAGCGGACCCGCCACTGCCGACATCAAGCAACCTCGTCCTCTAGACCGTCCATCAGGGTGCCGTCGAACTCACGACGCTCCGCCTCGAACTCAGCCAGTGCTGCGGGATCGTCGCGAAGCTTCGCGTACGCCTCTTCGTACTCCCTCAAGAACAACTCGCACTCGAGGCTCTCCAGCGCAGGCGCCGTGCTCTCGGATGCTTGAGGATCAGCAGGTGCTGGCGGGGCTCCGTTGCGTGAGTTGCGATGCGTTACGCGCTGGTGCGGAACAGCAGGATGTCCCCATCCTTGACCACGTACTCCTTCCCCTCCGACCGCATCAGCCCCTGCTCGCGGGCGGTCTTCACGGAGCCGGTCTTCACAAAGTCATCCCAGGCGACGGTCTCGGCGCGGATGAAGGCGCGCTCGAAGTCGGAGTGGATGACGCCGGCGGCCTGGGGGGCGCGAGCACCCACCGGGATCTCCCACGCGCGGACCTCCTTTTCGCCCGCGGTGAAATAGACCTGCAGCCCCAGCAGCGCGTACCCCGTGCGGATCAGCGTGTGGAGGCCCGGCTCGTTCAGGCCCAGCGACCCCAGGAACTCGTCGCGCTCCTCGGGCGGGAGCTCGGCCAGCTCGCTCTCGATCTTGCTGCTGATGGGGATGATCTCGGCGCGCTCGCCGCTCGCCTCCACCGCCTTGCGCAGCGCGCGGACGTGCTCGTTGTCGCCCTCGGGGAGGTCCGACTCGGCGACGTTGGCCAGGTAGAGAACCGGCTTGCTGGTGAGCAGGTTGTACGAGCGCAGGATCTTCGACTCCTCCTCGTTCGCCTGCACCACCCGCGCGGCCTGCCCGGCACCAAGCGCCTCCAGGAGCCTTTCCAGGAGGCCGACCTCGGCGAGCGCGTCGCGGTCCTGGCCGCGGGCGGCCTTGCGGGCGCGGTCCAGGCGCTTCTCCACCACCGCGAGGTCGGAAAGAGCGAGCTCCAGGTTGATGACCTCGCGGTCGCGCACGGGGTCCACGCCGCCCATCACGTGCACCACGTCCGGGTCGTCGAAGCAGCGGACGACGTGCACCACCGCGTCGGTCTCGCGGATGTTGCTGAGGAACTGGTTGCCGAGCCCTTCGCCCTGCGATGCGCCCTCCACCAGCCCCGCGATGTCCACGAACTGCACCACGGCGCGCAGCACGCGCTGCGGCTTGACCTTTTCGGCCAGCAGGTCCACGCGCGGGTCGGGCACCTCCACGTTCCCCACGTTCGGCTCCACGGTGCAGAACGGGTAGTTGGCGGCGTCGGCGCCCGCGGCGGTGAGGGCGTTGAACAGGGTGGACTTCCCCACGTTGGGGAGCCCCACGATCCCAAGCTTCAGCATATCAGAACATCCGGAAAGGATGGAGTTGCAAACGAAGCGGCCGGGACACCTCGCGGGGTCCCGGCCGGACTCTGAAATCTAACCCCTGCGCCGCGAGCGTCAACTGCGCTGCGCGAAGCTGCGAAGCTCCTCCAGCGTCCCGCGGTACCAGTTGCGGTCCACAGGCGCGCGGATGCCCCTCACCCGCCCCCGCTCCGAGTGCTGCCAGAACGTCCACCGCCGCCACCCGCGCGGCACCGCCGGCCCGTTGCTGCGGTAGTCCGCGATCCAGAGCGGGTAGTCGCCGAACTGCGCGGCGAGGCGAGGGGCGAAGCGGCGGCTCACGTAGATGATGGGTCGCTTTCCCGTCTCGGCTTCCACGATGCGCAGCCAGTTGCGCACCCCGCGGCGCAGCGTCGCATCGGACACGCCGTCGGTCGCCTCCACGTCCAGCACGGGCGGCAAGTCGTTTGGGCCGACCTTGACGCGCCGCAGGAAGTGCCGCGCCTGCACGGCCGAGTGCGTCTGCGGGCGGTAGTAGTGGTACGCGCCGCGCAGGAGGCCGGCCTCGCGCGCGTTCGTCCAGTTGCGCCGGAAGTTCGGATCGGTCCAGTCGCCGCCCTCGGTGGCCTTGATGAAGACGAAGCGGATGCCGTCGCCTTTCACCGCCGTCCAGTTGATGCGGCCCTGGTGGTGCGAAACGTCGATGCCGCGGACGCGGCGCGGCGCATCGGCCTGCAGGGCGGTGCCGGCGAGGACGAGCAGGGCGAGGGCGCCGGGCACGAGGCGGCGCAGCGGGAGAAGCGTGGCGAACTTCATGGCGAGGTGAGCGAGCGTTGGATCGGTTCAGCGAATTCAGATGCGGCGGAGCACCGCGCTCCGCCGCGCGTTGCGTCAGCGGCGGGCGAACAGGGGTCCGGAGCCGCCGGTCAGGGCCGCGAGCTCGTTCGATCCGCCGCGGAAGTGGTCCAGGTCCACGTCGCCCTGGATGCCGGGGACGCGGCCGGTGGCGGAGCTCTGCCAGAAAGTCCAGTCGCTCCACCCCGTCGTCGGCATCAGCGGCTGGTCGCGCCCGTAGGATGCGATCCAGAGCGGGTACGGCCCGGGCGAGGCGGAGACGTAGCGGTTCCAGAAGTCCGGGTACGTGTAGACGATGGGGCGCTTCCCCGTGGCGCGCTCCACCGTCTCCAGCCAGCTGCGAACCGCGCGCAGCAGCGCATCGCCCGTCAGCCCGTCCGACGTCTCGACGTCCAGCACGGCCGGCAGGTCACCCGCGCCGAGTCGGGTGACGCGCAGGAAGTGCTCGGCCTGCTTCACCGCGTCCACGTTGGGGCGGAAGTAGTGGTACGCCCCGCGCGTGATCCCCGCGTCCGCGGCGGCGGCCCAGTTGCGCGCGAACTGCGGGTCGGTGTACGTGCCGCCCTCGGTCGCCTTGATGAAGGCGAAGTCGATGCCGCCCCCGCGCACCGCCTGCCAGTCGATCGTGCCCTGCCAGTGCGATACGTCGATGCCGTCGATGGTCTCGTCGATGGCGGGGCCGGTAGGTAGGTCGGTGCACGCCGCGGCGGCGAGCGACACGACCACGGAGAGGGAACGAAAGAAATTATTCAGCAAGTATATGCAGCGGTTCGGGTTGCGTTCGTTCCGCACATCTACACGAAACGCACCCGGAAGGGTCCCTACACGACAACCGCATGGCTCACACAGAGACACAGAGCCACAGACGAAAGACGACGAAGTTCTCTCTGCGGCTCTGTGTCTCTGTGTGAGATTGCTTTTCCGCGATCAGCCGCGGGGCATCTCCATGTGCGGCACCGCTATGGCCTCTTCCTCGCCGGCCTGCGGGACGGGTGTGACCTCCTGGCCGCGCAGGGAGAGGAACCAGGGCGCGAGCACCAGCGCGATCACCGCCATCAGCTTGATCAGGATGTTGAGCGACGGGCCGGCGGCGTCCTTCATCGGGTCGCCCACGGTGTCGCCCAGGACGGCCGCGGTGTGGAGCTCGGAGCCGGGGTGCGTGTCGGGGTCGGACTCGATCCACTTGCGCGCGTTGTCCCACGCCTCGCCCGCGTTGGTCATGAAGAGCGCCAGGAGGATCCCCGACACCGTGGCGCCCACCAGCACGCCGCCCAGCGCCTCCGTCCCAAGCGCGGCGCCCACGATCACCGGCACCAGGATGGCGATGACGAAAGGCACCGCCGCCTCGCGCAGCGACGCCCGGGTGGCGATGTCCACGCAGCGCGCGGAGTCCGGCTGCACGGTGCCGTCCATCAGCCCCGGGATCTCGGCGAGCTGGCGGCGCGACTCGGCCGCGACCTTGGCCGCCGTGCGCCCCACCGCGGCGAGGGTGAGCGCACCGACGAAGAACGGCACGCCGCCGCCCAGCAGGAGCCCCAGGAGGACGAAGGGGTGGATCAGGTCGATCGACTCCAGCCGAACCGCCGAGGCGTAGGCGGAGAAGAGCGCGAGCGAGGTGAGGGCCGCGGCGCCGATCGCCACGCCCTTGCCGCCCGCGGCCGCGGCGCTCCCCGCGGCCTTGAGCGTCAGGGTGATGCGGCGCGTCTCGCTCCCCAGGTGGCTCATGCGCGCGATGCCGCCCGCCGTGTCCGAGATGGCGGCGAAGGCGTTCAGCGTGATCGACGTGCCCACCGTCGCGAGCATCCCCACCGCCGCGACGCCGATGCCGTACAGCCCCGCCGCCTCGTGCGCCACCCACGTCGCCAGCGCGATCAGGAGGAGGGGAATCGCCGTCGATTCCATCCCGATCGCCAGCCCCATCAGGATGGCGGTGGCCGAGCCGCCGCGCGACGCCTCCACGATGCGCCGGATGGGACGTGACCCGGTGTAGAAGTCCGTGGCCGCGGCAATCGCCACCGCCGCGATCGCACCCGCCAGGATCGCCCAGAAGGGGCCGAAGCGGCTGTACGCGCCGCCCGCGGGGTCCTCCAGGTCCAGGCCGAGCAGGCTCACGATGATGAAGGCGGCCACCAGGAAGACGGCCACCGCGCCCAGGGTGGCGACGCGCATCGCCAGCACGGGGCGCGTGTCCTTCATCAGCCGCACCCCGACCAGCGCGAGCACCGACGCCAGGAAGCCCGCCGCCGCCAGGATGAGCGGCAGCGCGACGGCTTCCACGCGGTTGTTGGCGTACGCGGGGCTGTACGCGCCCAGCGCCACCGTCGCGACGATGGCGCCCACGTACGACTCCATGAGGTCCACGCCCATCCCCGCCGTGTCGCCCACGCAGTCGCCCACGTTGTCCGCCACGGTGGCGGGGTTGCGCGGGTCGTCCTCGGGGATGCCGGCCTCGGTCTTCCCCACCAGGTCGGCGCCCACGTCGGCGGACTTGGTGAAGATCCCGGCGCCCATGCGCGCGAAGAGGGCGATGGATGAGGCGCCCAGCGCGTAGCCGGCCAGGATCTCGCCGAAGCGCGCGAACTCCTCCGGCAGGTAGACGCCCTGCACGTAGACGAGGGCGAAGTAGAGCGCGCCCAGCCCCACCAGCGCGAGCGCCGCCACCGTCAGCCCCGCCACCGCCGCCCCGCCGAACGCCACCCGCAGCGCCGGGCCCTCGCCGGCCACGCGCGCGGCCTCGGCGGTGCGGACGTTGGCGCGGGTGGCCGCGAGCACCGACACCCATCCCACCGCCAGCCCCGTGGCCGCCCCCAGCGCGAACGCACCCGCCGTGGCGAGCGACGCCGTGGGCCACAGCAGCAACGCGGCAACGACGATGAACCCCGCCAGCACGATGGATTGGCGGCGGAGGAAGGCGTTGGCGCCGTGCTGGATCTGGCCTGCCCAGTCGCGCATCGCCTCGTTGCCGGCGGGTTGCCTGCGGACGTACGAGAAAGCACCCAGCGCCAGCAGGAGCCCCAGCACACCGAGGGGCCAGCCGGTCCATGCGGTGAACTCCGTCAGCGACACGAGATCTCGGGGGATGGGGTTGGGTGTATACGGGCCGTCCGGGACCCGGTGAGGCATGGAGCGTACCCGCGGGAGCGGATCAGCCGTTGTAGCGGTTCATGGCGGCCTCCACCCCCTCGTCCATCCACGCTCGCACCCCGTCGATCAGGTCGGGGAAGCGGTCCAGAATCGCGTCGCGCGCGGCGCGCGGCGGGGGCGAGAGCACCCAGTCCGCCAGGTCCATCGCCGGGGGCTTGGCGCCCACGCCGATGCGCAGCCGCGGATAATCCTTTGTGCCCAGCGCCTGCTCCACCGACTTGAGCCCGTTGTGCCCGCCGGCCGAGCCGGTGGCGCGGAAGCGGATAACGCCGGGCTCCAGCGCCACGTCGTCCACCACCACCAGCAGGTCGCGCGTGACGTCGATGGCGTTCATCCGCGCGATGGGGCCCAGCGCCGCGCCGCTGCGGTTCATGTACGTCTGCGGCTTGATCAGGCGCACGGCGTGCGGCTCCATCCGTCCCTGCGCCACCGCCGCGTTCTTGTCCAGCCGGAAGCGGCCGAGCCCCCACGAGTCGGCCAGGGCATCCACGAGCCACCATCCCACGTTGTGCCGCGTGAGGGCGTACTCCTTCCCCGGATTCCCCAGCCCCACGATCACCTTGAGCCCCGCCACTGTCCTCGCTCCGCGAAAAAGTGCCCAGTGCCCGGTGCTCAGTGCCTAGTGGATGATACTAGGCACTAGGCACCAGGCACTGGGCACTTTCATTCAGTTCACGTTTCCGCGGCCATGCGCGACGAGATCACCTCCGGCTCGCCGGTCGCCGTCTCGGCGTCGGCCGCGGGCTCCACGGTCGGCGGCACCACGGACGCGATCGGCAGCTCGCCGTCGGCCAGGATGCGCACGTTGGGGAACGACACGTCGTGCACGCGGATCGACTCGCCCACGCTCAGGTTGGAGACGTCCACCTCGAACGCCTCGGGGATGTTCCCCGGCAGGCACTCGACTTCCAGGTCGTAGATCACCTGGTCCAGCACCGCGCCCTCGTCACGGACGCCGGCGGGGTTGCCGCTCAGGCGCACCGGGATCTTCATGCGGATCACCTCGCCCGCGTGGAGCTGGATGAAGTCCACGTGAAGCACCTCGGGACGGTACGGGTGCATCTGCACGTCGCGGATCAGCACGTCTTTCCCCGTGCCGCCGTCGGTCACCAGCGAGATGACCGTGTTCTCCACCGAGATGCCGTGGAGGAGGAGCTCCAGCTCGTGGCGGTCGAGCGCCAGCGGGACGTTCTTGTCGCCATGCCCGTACACCACGGCCGGCACCTTGCCGGTCGCGCGCAGCTTGCGGGCGCCACCCTTTCCCGACCCTGTGCGGGCGGTTGCGTTCAAAGTTGCAGCCATCGTCTTTCTCCCTGAGTTGTTCAAGACTCGCACGCGGTCATCAAGCCGTCAGCCGGCCGCGCGGGTCACGCCGTTTCGAAGAGCGAGCTGACGGATTCGTTGAAGTGTGTGTACCGCACCGCGCGGGCCAGCAGCTCCGCCACGGAGAGCACGGTGAGCGTGGGGAAGCGCTTCCCCGGGGGGATCGGCACCGTGTTGGTGACCACGATCTCCTTGAAGGGCGCGTTCACCAGCCGCTCCACCGCCGGCCCGCTGAGCAGGGCATGCGTTGCGCAGGCGTACACGTCGCGGGCGCCGCGATCCTTGAGCGCCCTCGCCGCCTCGGCCATGGTGCCGGCCGTGTCGATCATGTCGTCGGTCAGGAGGCAGTCCTTCCCCTCCACCTCGCCGATGACGTTCATCACCTCGGCCACGTTGGCGGAGGGGCGGCGCTTGTCGATGATCCCCATGCTGGCGCCCAGCCGCTTGGCGAAGCCGCGCGCCATCTTGGCCGACCCCACGTCCGGCGACACCGTCACCAGGTTGGTGAGGTTCTTTTCCCGGAAGTACTTCATGAACACCGGCGCCGCGTACAGGTGGTCCACCGGGATGTCAAAGAACCCCTGCAGCTGGTGCTGGTGGAAGTCCACGCTGAGCACCCGGTCCGCGCCCGCGGAAGTGATCAGGTTGGCGATCAGCTTGGCCCCGATGGCGACGCGCGGCTGGTCCTTGCGGTCCTGCCGCGCGTATCCGAAGTACGGGATCACCGCCGTGACGCGCGCCGCCGAAGCGCGCCGCGCCGCGTCCAGCAGGAGCAGCAGCTCCATGATGTTGTCGGCGGGCGGCACGGTGCTCTGCACGATGTACAGGTCGCGGCCGCGCACGTTGTCGTCGATCCGTACGAAGATCTCCCCGTCCGCGAAACGGTTTGTGGTCACCGCGCCCAGCTCGACCTCCATGCGCGCCGCCATCTCTTCCGCCAGCGGCCTGTCGGCCGACCCGGAGAGCACCATCATGGAGTTGCTGGAGAGCGCCTCAGTCATCTGCCTGGTCGGTTTTGGTGTGGTTTGGAGCCCGACAGAATAGGCCGCGCCCCGCGCCAGCGTCAAGGAAGGAAGCGCTAAGTCCTAAGTGCTAAGTGCGAAGTGCTAAGTGATGAGGCGCACTAACGCACTTGACCCACTGCCGTTCAGGACTTAGCACCTAGCGCTCAGCACTTCCGTTTCCAAAACAAAACCGCTCCGGCAGCATTGCCGGAGCGGCTTCGTAATTCCTTGCGTCCGCGTCAGTCCGCGGCGACGTCCATCGTCTCGACGGGCACCTCGGCCGCGATGACCTCGAGCGCCTCGTACGGGATGACGGAGACCTTTTTGCGCAGCTTGTCCTTGCGGCCGAACTGAACGACCCCGTCCACCGTGGCGAAGAGCGTGTCGTCGCTGGCGCGCATCACGTTGGCGCCGGGGTGGAACTTGGTGCCGCGCTGGCGGACCAGGATGTTGCCGGCGAGCACCTTCTCGCCGCCGAACTTCTTGACGCCCAGTCGCTGGGCGTTCGAGTCGCGGCCGTTGCGAGTAGAGCCGCCGCCCTTTTTATGTGCCATGGGTGCGCTTCCTTAGCCCAGGTTGACGTCGTTGATGCGCACTTCGGTGAACTTCTGCCGGTGGCCCTGCTTCCGGCGGTAGTTCTTGCGGCGCTTGAACTTGAAGATGATGATCTTGTCGCCCTTGCCGTGGCGCACGACCTCGGCGGTCACGGCCGCACCGGCAACCGTGGGAAGCCCCACCTTGACGGTGTCGCCGTCGCCGCCCAGGAGGACGTCGTCGAACGTAAGGCTCTCGCCCGGCTCGATGTCGACGGACGGAATGCGAAGCGTCTTGCCCGGCTCGGCACGGAACTGCTTGCCGCCGGTGCGGATGATGGCGTACATGGTTACAGGGAACCCCGGTTACACGGACTCGTCCGAAAAAGCGACAGAAGACAGGCAATATCACCCCGGAACCGGGATCTGTCAACCCGCGGCGGCCCCCCTCCCCCCGGCCCCCTCCCCCGCCTGCGGGGGCGCAGGGCGGGTGAGGGGGAGAACTCCGCGCCCAGCGACGATGCCCTGTAGGGGCGCGATTCATCGCGCCCGTGCCCGCTCCTGCTCCGCCGCCCGCAATCCGCACGGATCCCGTAGGGGCAGACCTGCGTGTCTGCCCACCCTCGCGCCCGCACCAACCCCCGCCGCGGAAACCGACCTCGTAGGGGCCGCCCCACGTGGCTGCCCGTGCCCGCCCGCGCCCCACCCCCCGCCCGTACGCACAGATCCAAACCACACCGCCCCTCCCCCAGGTAGTTATTGGGGGAGGGGCAGCGAGGTGACGAGCGGGGAGGGGGCCCTACTCCGGAACGTACCTGCTCGTCAGATCCACCTGCGACTGCGCCCCGATCAGCCGCACCTCGTCCGGCCGCATCAACGGATCGTCGCGGAGGGCGAGCTGAATCCGGAACTGCTTCTCCAGCCCCTTTACGAACCCCGGCTCCTCCTCGATCACGTACAGCGCGACCTCGGGGTGCACGCGGAACTGCAGGGCCTTCTCCTTGCCGTCCGCGGCGACGCGGCGCACCGAGCGCTCGATGCGGCGCACCAGCGTCTCGGGCGTGAAGACGCGGCCCGTGCCGGAGCAGGTGGGGCACGCCTCCGTCTGCGTCTGGTAGAGCGAGGGGCGCACGCGCTGGCGCGTCATCTCGATCAGCCCCAGCTCCGACACCTGGAAGGCCTTGGTGCGGGCCCGGTCGCGCGCCAGGTGGGTGCGCAGCTCCTGCAGCACCTTTTCGCGGTTCTGCTTCGACTCCATGTCGATGAAGTCGCAGACGATGATCCCGCCCACGTCGCGCAGCCGCAGCTGCCGCGCGATCTCCCTGGCCGCGTCGACGTTGGTCTTGAGGATCGTCTTCTCGGGGTCTTTCTTCCCCGTGTAGCGCCCCGTGTTCACGTCGATGGAGACCAGCGCCTCGGTGGGCTCCACGATGATATAGCCGCCCGAGGCGAGGTTCACGCGGCGCTGGAACGCGTCGCGGATCTCGCTCTCCAGGCCGCGCGCGTCGAAGAGGGGCGTGGAGTCGGTGTAGAGGTGCACCCGCTCCACCAGCGTGGGGTCCACCTGCTCCAGGTAGGTGCGCACCTCGTCGAAGACGATCTGCGTGTCCACCACCAGCGAGTCCACCTTTTGAGAAAAGAGGTCGCGGATGATCCCGGAGGTCAGCTTCGCCTCGCGGTGCACCGGGGCGGGGGCGCGGCCGCGGGCGGCCTTCTTCTGGATGTTCTTCCAGGTAGAGATCAGCGAGAGCATCTCGCGCTCGAACGTCTCGCGCGTGAGCTCCTCGCCCACGGTGCGCACGATGACGCCGCCGGACTTCTCCGGCAGGATCTCGCGGGCCAGGGCGCGGAGGCGGGCCCGCTCCTCCTTGTCCTCGATCTTGCGCGACACCCCCACGTGGTCCGACCCCGGCATGTACACCAGGAAGCGGCCCGGGAGCGAGATGTTGGCGGTGACGCGGGGCCCCTTCGTGCTGATCGGCTCCTTGGAGACCTGCACCAGGAGGTCCTGCCCCTTCTTCACCACCTCCTGGATCGGCGGGTAGCCACGCCCGCGCTTGCCGCCGCCGTTCCCGTTGGCGGCGTCGTCCTCCACCGCGACCGGAGCCGGGGCGTCGTCGTCGTCATCGCCGCCGGAGCCGTCCTCCAGCGCCACGTCAGAGACGTGCAGGAATGCGGCCTTTTCGGTGCCGATGTTGACGAAGGCGGCCTGGATCCCCGGGAGGACCGCTTCCACCTTCCCCTTGTAGATGTCGCCCACCATGCGCGCCGCGTCCGGGCGCTCCACCATCAGCTCCACCAGGACGTCGTCTTCAAGGATGGCGACGCGCGTCTCCTTGGCGGTGGTGTTCATCAGGATCTCGCGCTTCACGCCGCCTCTCTCGCGGAGGGGTGAAGGCGACACCCGGGCGCAATGCGCGGAGCGCGGGAAGCGCAGGGGCGCCTCCCGACCGGGTTGCTTCCGACCATGTAGACCTCTGGAGCCGCCCGCACGCCGTAAAGCGCGTGCCGACGGCCATTTCCGTTAGGCGCTGAGCTCGCGGAGGATGTGCCGGGCGATGACCATGCGCTGGATCTCGCTGGTGCCCTCCCCGATCTCGCAGATCTTGGCGTCGCGCATCATGCGCTCCACCGGGTATTCCTTCGTGTAGCCGTAGCCGCCGTGCACCTGCACCGCCTTCGTGGTCACGCGCATGGCGACCTCGGAGGCGAACAGCTTGGCCATGGAGGCTTCCTTGGAGTAGGGCTTCCCCTGCTCCTTGAGCCAGGCCGCGTTGTAGACCAGGTGCTTGGCCGCTTCGATCTCGGTCGCCATGTCCGCCAGCATGAACTGGAGGCCCTGGAACTCCGCGATCGACTTCCCGAACTGCTTCCTCTCGCTGGCGTACTTGACCGCCTCTTCGTACGCGCCCTCGGCGATGCCGAGCGAAAGCGCGCCGATGCCGATGCGGCCCGCATCCAGCGTCTTCATGAAGTTGATGAAGCCCATCCCGGGCTCCCCCAGCACGTTCTCGTCCGGGACGAACGCGTCCTCGAACACCAGCTCGCGGGTGTCCGAAGCGCGCCACCCCATCTTGTCCTCCTTCTTCCCCGCCCGCACCCCTTCCGTGAACTGGAGCTCGTCCGAGTGCCCCACCCCCACCTCCCGCGCCCGCTCCAGGTCGGTCGTGGGCTTGGTGACGATGAAGGAGGTGATACCCTTGGACCCCTTCTCACGATCCGTGACGGCGGTGGCCACGAAGACCTCGCCGACGCCCGCATGCGTGATGAAGATCTTGCTCCCATTCAGAATCCACCCGCCGTCCGCCTTAACGGCGGTGGTCTGCGTCCCCCCCGCGTCCGACCCCGCGCCCGGCTCCGTGAGCCCGAAGCCGCCCAGCACCTGCCCGCTGGCGAGAAAGGGTACGAACCTCTCCTTCTGCTCCTGCGTGCCGAACGACATGATGGGCGAGGTGCCCAGCGTGGTGTGCGCCGACACGGTAATGGCGTGCGACGCGTCCACCCGGGCGAGCTCGTGGATCGTGATCATGTAGGCGATCCCGTCCATCCCCGCCCCGCCCAGCTCCTCCGGCCAGGGCACGCCCAGGAGGCCCAGCTCCGACATCTTCTTGACGTTCTCCCACGGGAACTCTGACTTCTGGTCCATCTCCCCCGCGACGGGCGCGATCTCGTTCCTGGCGAACTCGCGCACCATGTCGCGGATCATCAGGTGGTTGTCGTCGAAGTACCGTTCCATCTGGCTCTATGTAGAAATGGCGTACCGTGTGGACGCCGGTTGCGCGGACTTCCGGGTGTGTAAACCGGTGCAATCTACGCGGCGAGGGCGAAAACCGAAAGATGGCCGGCCCCCTCCCCCCGGCCCCCTCCCCCGCCTGCGGGGGCGCAGGGCGGGGGAGGGGGAGAACACCCTCCGGGCTGCGCAGATCCGGTAGGGGCGCGATTCATCGCGCCCGCCCCTTCCCCCACCTCGAACGCTGCCCCTCACCCGTAAACCGGTAGGGGCAGACCTGCGTGTCTGCCCACCGCCTGCCCCACCTCGACCCTGGCGGTCCGCACCTTCATCTCGTAGGGGCCGCCCCACGTGGCTGCCCGTGCCATCCGCCGCGAGGACGCTGGGGTTACCGCCCCGGCGCGCCGACCAGATCCACGCGGGTGCGCGGCGGACGGCTGCATCGCGAGCTGCTGCGGATCCGCGCCAGGGTGTCCGTGCCCAGGGTGCGGATGCCGATGGAGGAGAGGCTCGTGATGAAGATGCGGAAGTCCTGCTCGTACTCGCCGCCCCCGCGCGTGTAGGTAGAGTCCAGCACGTTCGCCCACGTCGCCGTATCCGGCGGTGGGGGACCGATGTAGAACATGATCTTGGTGCTGTCCGGCGCGGGCTGGCCAGCGGCGGTCCGCACGGTGCCGTACACCTCCGAACAATAGCTCGGGTCGCACGCCGCGGCCGCCAGGGCGAGGGCGGCAAGATGAAGGGTGCGCACGGTGGGCCTGAGGAAGGGGGTGAGGGTACCTCAGCGAGGCTGGATGTTCAGCGACCAGTCGTAGGGAGTGTAGCGGATGCGAAAGTTGCCGCTGACGAGGAGCTGTTTCTCCGGGCCATCGGGGAGGTAGCGCGCGATGTAGCGGCCAATGGCGGCCGGGGTGCCGCCGAAATCGTCCTCGTAGTCGCGGAACTCGAAGATCTGGCTGGCGTGCAAGGTCCGGTTCGCCACGTCCACACGGTTCTTGGCCGGCGTGCGGGCGAGAAAGTGGCGCGCCTGGTCGTCGAGCTGCTCGTCGATGCGGGCGCCGGTGTACGCCTCGCCGCGCAGGGGCGGGCAGCCGCGGGCGGCGCACACCAGCGCGAAATGGATCCGGGGCTCGCGCAGGCGTTTGCGAAGGATCTCCTGCTCCACGTGATCCAGCGTGTACGTGCGGCCGCCCGCGCGCACGATCGGCTCGTTCCAGGGGCCGTACCCACGCACGATTCCGAGCGTGCGGTTGATGTTGCGGATCGACTCCCGCTCCCCGTGCTTGTTGATGAGCTGGATGGTGAAGGCGTTGTACGAATTGATCCAGTAGGCGAGCTGGTCGTTGCGCGACATGCCGGCGGGGTTGGCCGCTCCGAGGGCGCGCAGGTAACCCTGGAACTCGGCAGAGCGGGCGAAGGCGTCATAGTCCACCAGTCCGTTGCGCACGTGGGCGTGCAGCAGCCGGTCGAAGGCTGCGTGGCTCATCGGCTGCGCGGCAGCCGGCGCGGATGCGACGACGAGCAGAGTGGCCATGGTTCGTGCGAAGCGCATCGGAATCTCCCGGAATCGGTTCGGGAGATGGTACGCCCGCGAGGGGCCGAGCGGTTTTCGGGGGGAAGCGGCGGGTCTTCGAAGACCTACTCGCCTGCCGCTTCCTGGGCGATGCGATAGGCGTCGTTGCGGGCGATGCCGAGGCGGCGGCGCAGCTCCTTTGCGATCCCGCTGGGCGACTGGCCCTGCGCGAGGAGGGCGTCCGCCATGGAGCGCGCGGCGAGCTCGTCCACCGCGCCCTCGGCGGGAGCATCGACGGTGCGCCCGGCGACGACGACGACGATCTCGCCCAGCACCTCGCCCGCCGAGAAGTGCGCGGCCCCCTCAGAGGCGGTGCCGCGAAAGAACTCCTCGTGCATCTTGGTGAGCTCGCGCGCTACGGCCACGCGACGGTCCGCGCCCGCGGCTTCGGCGATGTCGGCGAGGAGCTTGCCGACGCGGTTGGGCGACTCGTAGAGCACCGATGCGCGGCGCGACGAGGCGACCTCCTCCAGCAGCTCGGCGCGCTCGGGGCCCTTGCGCGGCGGGAAGCCGACGAAGGTGAAGGTGTCCGCCTCGATGCCCGAAGCCACCAGCGCGGCCAGGAGCGCGGAGGCGCCGGGGATGGGGATCACCTCGAATCCCGCGGCGACCACTTCGCGCACGATGCGGGCGCCGGGGTCGGAAAGGAGCGGCGTGCCTGCGTCCGAAACGAGCGCCACCTTCTTCCCCTCCCCCAGCATGGCGACGACGGTGGCGGCGCGGCCGGCCTCGTTGTGCTCGTGCGCGGAGACCAGGCGCGTCTGGATCCCCAGGTGGCGGAGGAGGATGGAGGTGCGGCGGGTGTCCTCGGCCAGCACCACGTCCGCGCTGCCCAGCACCTCGACGGCGCGGCGGGTGATGTCGCCCAGGTTGCCGATGGGGGTGGAGACGACGTAGAGCGCCGCCACTACAGCGACACCGCCCAGGGGAGGCGGTCGAAAAAGCCGTGCTCCTGCAGCACGAAGCGGCTGTCGCGCGCCACCCGCTCCACCATCGCCGCCGGGTCCACCCCGTCGTGGCGCGAGCCGGCGATCAGGGCCGCGGTCAGCCAGCCCGCGACCGCCTCGGTGAGCCCCTCCGGCGACGCCACGGGGTCCCCCACGACGCGGCCCTCGTCGGTCAGGTGGAAGGCGCGCGCGGCCGGGAGGCGCCCGCCCACCTCGGTCTGGGCCGCGCGCACCATCGCCATCGCCGCGTCACGGCCAAGGGAGGAGGAGAGCTCGCGCACCACTCCGCCCACCATGCGGCGGTAGAGATCCACCAGCCCGGGGCCCGCCTGCACGGGAAGGGTGCCGAGCGCGGGATACGGAATCACACGCGGCGCGCCCCCCGCCGCCCCGAACACGGAGCGCACGAAGTCCGGCACGGGGACGGTGCCGTCGCGTTCCGTGAAGTAGCCGGAGCGGAAGACGCCATCCTCGAAGACCATGTAGTGGTGCCGCCCCGCCGACGTCATCTCCAGCACGCCCGTGAAGTGCCGCTGGCGCAGGTGCGGAAAGAGGAGTTCTGGGCGCGTGCAATCGACCGACGCGGCCCACTCCACCGGCTCCTGCACCAGCGTGGCGAGCATGGCCTGGAGTTGGGCCTCCGGCGCGCCGAAGTACGCGATCTGCCCCGCCTCACCCCGCTCGCTCTCGGTGGCCGCGATGCGCAGCACTTCGGAGAGAGCGGCGGCCCCGCGCCCCTCGTCCGCCTGGAGGCGGGCGGAGTGGAAGGGCTCGCCGTTGCGCAGGAAGATCAGGTAGCACCGCTCCCCCAGCTGGATACACACGAAACCGGAGACACGCGCCGCGCGGTCGCGCTTCCCATCGCTCAATATCCCCGGGAGGTTGACGTAGCTGAGCTTGGTGCGGGGGAGGAAGGCCGCTTCGTGCGGGAAGTGGTGGATCATCGCGGAGCGCGGGGGAAGTGGGTGACGTCCAATCGTACACTTTCCGTCGCCGCGCGCAAGGCGGAAAAGCAGGGCCAGTGCCAAGTGCCAAGTGCCAAGTGCCAAGTGCCTAGTGCCTAGTGCCAAGTGCCTAGTGCCTAGTGCCTAGTGCTAATGTCGTGCTCCCCCCACTTGTCATCCTGAGGGAGCCGCCTCCCGGAACGCCGCCGCTCACGCCGTACTCCTGCGGCGACCAAAGGATCTAGCCGGCGAGGCAAGAGGACGGCGTGACCGGCCGGGCCTCTCGCCACGCGCAGTAGATCCTTCGCTCCGCGCCACAGGTTGGAGCACGGGAGAGGACGGCGAAGCGCGTCGCTCAGGATGACAGAAAGTGGGGGTGCGCCGACACCGCGCACTCACGCACTAACGCACTAACGCACTTCCGTTCCCACTGAGCACTAGGCACTAGGCACTAGGCACTGGGCACTATAAAGCCGGGGAGAGCGCAGAGGCCCTCCCCGGCTCGGGATACCGCGGAGCGCTTAGACCGCCGCCGTGCCCAGGTGCTGCTTGATCTTGGCCTCGAGCGCCGGGCGCGGGACCGCGCCGATCACCTGGTCCACCACCTTGCCGTCCTTGAAGAACAGGATGGTGGGGATGGAGCGCACGTTGAACTGCGCGGCGCTGCGCTGGTTGTTGTCCACGTCCAGCTTGCCGACCGTCACCTGGCCCGCGTAATCGTCCGCGAGCTGCTCCACGATGGGGGCCACCATCCGGCACGGCCCGCACCACACGGCCCAGAAGTCGACCATGGAGAGCCCGGCCTGGCCGGTCACGTCGCTGAAGGTCGCGTCGGTGATCTCTACAACATTCTTGCTGTCCGCCATCTTATACCATCCTGTGCCGAAGGCCGGTAGCCGTGCCCGCGGGGCGGGGCTAACTTGGCGGCTACCTGATTGTTGACTACTCCCGTCACTGCGAGGGCCGATGACCGAGCGGGCGCTGGACCACGTTGGAATCGCGGTTCATTCCCTGGACGATTCGCTCCCCCTCTTCGAATCTATCACCGGAGGGAAGGGGTACGGCCGCGAGGTCGTCGAAAGCCAGGGGGTGGAGGTGGTGTTCGTGGGCGCCGGTGCCGGCCGCCTTGAGCTCCTGGCCCCCATCCGCGACGACTCCGCGGTGGCGAAGTACCTCGCTCGCCGCGGTGCCGGGATGCACCATCTGTGCTACCGCGTCCGAGACATCGCCGCCGAGCTCGCCCGCTACCGCGCCGAGGGCGCCCAGCTCATCGACGAAACCCCTCGCGCCGGCGCCCACGGCCATCGTGTCGCCTTCATACACCCGAAGTCCACGGGCGGCGTTCTAGTGGAGCTTCTGGAGGCGTCGCACCCCGATCCGTAGCGTCCTGCGATCCTAGTACTGACCGGGTGGCACCCTGTGGGGGCGGGGGCGGGGGAGGCGTTCTGACGTGGATTTCCACCACGCCTCCCAGTCGGCCTGGAGCGCGGCCGAGTCGCTCGGAATGCCAGGCAAGCCTGCGAGCTGGGCGCGCGATGCCATGTCCTGCCGCAGGCGCTTGAGCAGCTGCGTGGTCGCGGCGGCTCCTCCACGGTCACGCAGGTAGGTCATGACCGCGAGGGCGGGCGCATAGAACGTGTCGGCCATTCCCGCATCGAGGGCGCTCCCGTCCTCGGGATCCAGATACGCGGTGTCCACCGACGCCCGGCCAAGACTGTCGACGGTAGCCGTGATCTTTGGGATCCGGTCGTCGGCCGGATTGCACACACCCTTACAGGGGCCGACATTCGTCCGGATCGTTACGGTCCTGCGCCAGCGCGTTGCGGCAACACCGCCCGACGGGTGCGGCGTGGCGAGCACCGCCGCGATTGATGGCGGACTCTGGGCCGCGCCCATCACCCGCGCCAGACGTGCATCCCTGTTGGCTCGTGGCTCCATCCACATTGCCACGGATTCGTCGAACCAGTCGGGGAGCGGGGTTCCGTAGTCGCGAGTCGCGCCGTGGTGCGCAGATCCTGGGGGCAAATCCGTTACTCCTATCACCGTCGCGAGGAAGAGGTGCCCGATCTCGTGGGGCAGGACCGAGTCCCGAATATCGGCGAGCCACCCTTCCAGCGAATCGTACTGCCCCGCGCCCGTGGGCGGGTAGTCCAGCTTCCTTCCCACCGTTTCCAGGGTGGCGGACGTGGGCCAGCGGAGCGCCCACCAACCCTGTTCGAACTGCGCACCGACCACCGGCCGTTCGGAGAGGTAGACCCGCATCGGCGGAGCCGGCACGCCGAACAGATCGGTATAGCTCGCCCGCGCCCGCTCGCACGCGCTCCGGGCGAGCTCGAGGTCGGCCGCGGGGGCTTGTCCGGCTACGTCGCACGTGGGCGGCGGGGGAGAGGAACCGCATGCGCCGAGCACCAGGAGCAATGCGGCCCTGGCAAGCCAGCCGCCGGGTGCCGGCTCGGTCACATTGTCCGCCGCGACACGAACGCGCTAGAACGCGATGCGGGTGATGCGCTCGAGATCCACCTGCTCCACCAGCCAGGTGCTGCCGGCGCGGACGGCGGTGAACGGGACCTGCTTGCGCTGGCGGCCGCTGGTCAGGTTCACCGTCATGCGCACCGCCTCGCCGAAGCGGCCGGGGATCTGCTCCTCGTTGGCGATGCTGAACGACTCGTGCTCCAGGATCGAGGCGATGGCGAACATCCGCTGCTCCACCTGCCGCGCCGGGTCGATCCGGTAGATGTTGCCGTCCTTGGTGCCGAAGACCAGCCCCATCTCGCGGTAGTTCTTGGCTTCCACCAGGCGGAGAAAGCGCTCCACCGCGGCGGCCGGGGCCGCTGCGCCGCTGGGACCGGGAGGTGGCGCGGAAGGACGCGCGCCGCCGCACGCGGCGAGTAGGACCAGGATGGCGAGCGGGATGATGCGCCTGAGATGCACGGGGCCTCCGGGAGAACCGCTTGTCGTGGAGATGTGTCGGGGGTGGGTGTGCCTCAAGTGTAGACCTGCTGCGCGGCCCCGCGCAACCCTACGGCTGCACGACCACCTCCGCCTCCCACCGGCGGCCGCTGGTCGCGCCGCCGTTCCAGGGCTGACGGTACACCAGCACCAGCCGCGTGCGCCCCGGCCGCGCCCCGCGGAAGGCGAGGATCTGCGTGCCGCCCGCCCCCACCAGCCCGGGCTGCGTGTTCGACGGCTGGTAGCGCGAGCTGTCGGACGCGAGCACGGCCGTGTCGCCGCCTTCGCGCTGCCAGGAGTACCCGGTCGTCGCGTTGGACTCCAGCGCCACCTCCATGCGCCCGCCCGTGCGGAGCGTCACCGTCTTCCCCGAATTCTCCTGCGTCACCCGCACCACGCCCTGCGGTGCGGCGGTGTCGGCGTCCTCGTTTTGCGGGGCCGCGCAGGCGGCGAGCAGCAGACAGAGCGCGATGCGGAGGGTCATGGCGGGCCTGGATTGGAGGGGTGCGGTGGGAGGGCTGTCGCGGCGCAAGGTAATGCGCGTGCGGACGGCTGTCACGGCGCAAAAAAGCGGAGGCTCGGAGATCTCTCCCCGCGCCTCCGCGTAAGACCCGCCGTTTACGCCGCCACCTCCACCGGAGCCTCAGCACCGGAGCGGAACACGAGCTGGTGCGAGCCCGGCTCCCGGTCCACCACCACCGTATCGCCGTCGCCGAACTCGCCCTCCAGGACGCGCATGGCGAGCGGGTTCTGCACCAGGCGCTGGATGGCGCGCTTCAGCGGGCGCGCGCCGTACGCCGGGTCGTGGCCCTCCTCCGCGATCAGCTGCTTGGCCGCGTCGGTCACCTGCAGCGTGATTTTGCGGTCGGCCAGCATCCGCTCCAGCCGGCGCAGCTGCAGGTCCACGATCACGGTGAGCTCCGCCGTGCCGAGCGGCTTGAACACGATGATGTCGTCCACACGGTTCAGGAACTCCGGGCGGAAGTGGCGCCGCAGCTCGCCGAGCACCGCCGTCTCCACCTCCGCGGCGCCCTCGGGCGTCTCCATCAGGCGCGACCGCTCCAGGATCAGCGGGCTCCCGATGTTGGAGGTCATGATGATGACCGTGTTGCGGAAGTTCACCGTCCGCCCCTGCGAGTCGGTCACCCGCCCGTCGTCCAGGATCTGGAGGAGGACGTTGAAGACGTCGGCGTGCGCCTTCTCGATCTCGTCGAAGAGCACCACCGAGTAAGGGCGCCGCCGCACGGCTTCGGTGAGCTGGCCGCCCTCCTCGTAGCCCACGTACCCCGGGGGCGCGCCGATCAGGCGAGACACGGCGTGCTTCTCCATGTACTCGCTCATGTCGATGCGCACCATCGCCTCCTCGCTGTCGAAGAGGAACTCGGCGAGGGCGCGCGCCGTCTCCGTCTTCCCTACGCCGGTGGGGCCCAGGAAGATGAAGGAGCCGATCGGCCGGTTGGGGTCCTGCATCCCCGCGCGGGAGCGGCGCACGGCGTTGGCCACCGCCTCCGTCGCCTCCGTCTGGCCGATGACGCGCTTGTCCAGGTGCTTGTCCAGGTGCGCCAGCCGCTCGCGGTCGCTCTGCAGCATGCGCGTGACGGGGATGCCGGTCCACTTCGCCACCACCTCGGCGATGTCGTCGCTGTCCACCTCCTCCTTGAGGAAGCGCGACGACTTCTGCAGCTCGGCCAGGCGAGCCTCGTCGTCGGCGATCTCCTTCTGGAGCGCGGGGATCTGGCCGTACTGGATCTCGGCGGCGCGGTTGAGGTCGCCCGTGCGTGAGGCGCGGTCCAGCTCCACCTTGAGCTCGTCCAGCTTCTCCTTGCGCTCGCGCATTTCGGCGATCACCGCCTTCTCGCTCTGCCACTGCGCCTTCATCCCGGACGAGCGCTCCACCAGCCCGGCAATCTCCTCCTCCACGCGGTTCAGGCGGTCGCGGCTCTCGGGGTCGATCTCGCGCTGCAGGGCGTTTCGCTCGATCTCAAGCTGCATGATCCGCCGCTGCACCTCGTCGATTTCCTGCGGCAGCGAGTCGATCTCGATGCGCAGCTTGCTCGCCGCCTCGTCGATCAGGTCGATCGCCTTGTCCGGCAGGAAGCGGTCGCCGATGTAGCGGTTGCTGAGCGTGGCCGCCGACACGATGGCCGGGTCGGTGATCCGCACGCCGTGGTGCACCTCGTAGCGCTCCTTGAGCCCGCGCAGGATGGCGATGGTGGCCTCCACCGTGGGCTCGCCCACGAACACGGGCTGGAAGCGCCGCTCCAGCGCCGCATCCTTTTCGATGTACTGGCGGTACTCGTCCAGCGTGGTGGCGCCCACTAGCCGCAGCTCGCCGCGGGCCAGCGCCGGCTTCAGCATGTTCCCGGCGTCGGGCGACCCCTCCGTCTTCCCCGCCCCGACGATGTTGTGCAGCTCGTCGATGAAGACGATGAACTTGCCCGCCGAGTCGGTCAGCTCCTTGAGGACGGCCTTGAGGCGCTCCTCGAACTCGCCGCGGTACTTGGCGCCGGCCAGCATGGCGCCGATGTCCAGCGACACCAGCGTCTTGTCGCGCAGCCCCTCCGGCACGTCGCCGTTGATGATGCGCTGCGCCAGCCCCTCGGCGATCGCCGTCTTGCCGACGCCGGGCTCGCCGATTAGCACGGGGTTGTTCTTGGTGCGGCGGCTGAGCACCTGCACCACGCGGCGGATCTCCTCGTCGCGGCCGATCACCGGGTCCAGCTTGCCCCGCCGCGCCCGCTCCGTGAGATCGACGGAGAAGCGCTGGAGCGCCTGGTACTTGTCCTCGGGGTTCTGGTCCGTCACGCGGTGCGACCCGCGCACCTGCTGGAGCGCGTCGGCCAGCGTCTCGCGCCGGGCGCCCTGCGCGCGCAGGAGGTCGCGCGTGGTGAACCCCTTCTCCGCCAGTCCGAGAAGCAGGTGCTCGGTGGAGACGTACTCGTCCTTGAGGTCCCGCGCCTCCTGTTCGGCCCGGTCCAGCACCTCGTTCAGCTCGCGCGACAGGTGCGGCTGCGCGCCCGACTGCTTGGGAAGGCGGGCCGCCGCCGCGTCGTTCTCGCTGCGGAGCCGCGCCACGTTCACCCCCACCTTTTGCAGGATGGGGACGACGATCCCCTCCTCCTGGTCGAGCAGCGCCGCCAGCAGGTGGGAGTCTTCTATCTGCGGATTGCCAGCCTGCCGCGCGGCGTTGGACGCCGCCTGTATGGCCTCGCCGGCCTTTACCGTCAAACGTTCGAAATTGGGCATTGGATCTTCACTCCTTTACGCGTCTGGCCGGATCATCGCGGGTGGGAAAAGGAAGTTCTGTGCCGGGGAAATGTGCCGGAATGGCAGGCGGCCCGTGCCCAGCACTGCTCCGCCGCCCGCGGCACGGTTTCTCCTGATGCAGACCCCGTCACCGCTTTTTCTTCCTGGATTGTCAACAGACCATGACCTACGCAACAACGCGCGCCCTCCTGCTCCTCTCCCTCGCCGCGGTTGCCGGGTGCACGCCCGCTGACGCGCGCACACCCCAGCGGCAGACCGGCGAGCCCAATCGGATGGGCAAGATCCCGGTTATCGAGTACCATGTGATCGGCCCTGGCAGAACGGAGTTCCACCGTTCCGTCGACGGGTTCAAGGCGGACCTGGAGCTGCTGTACCGGCGCGGGTATCGGCCCGTAACGGTCGCGGAGATGAACGGGCGCCGCATCGACCGGGTGGTGCCCAGGGGGTACAAGCCTTTCGTGGCCGTCTTCGACGATGCGAGCGCATCGCAGTTCCGCTACCTGGAAGGTGCGGGCGGCAAGCTGGAGATCGATCCTACCAGCGCGGTGGGGATCTGGACGGAGTTCACGCGTACGCACCCCGGGTGGCGCAACGCCGCCACCTTTTGCGTCCTGAGCGCGGCCAGCGGAGGAAACGCCTTCTTCGGCAACGCCAACATCCAGGGGCAGAAGACCGCCTGGCGCTTCCCAAAGATCCAGTACCTGGTGCGGAGCGGATTCGAGATCTGCAATCACACGCTGTGGCACGCCCGGCTGGATCGCTACTCCGATGCAGTAGTCCAGGAGCAGATCGCGCGGCTCGCACTGGCCGTCGACTCGGCCGTACCGGGCTACCGCATCCAGACCTTCGCCCTCCCGCTGGGTATCTGGCCCAAGAACCGCTCGCTCGCCGTGCGTGGCTCATGGCGCGATCCGAGATCCGGGCGTGTGGTGCAATACGAGCACGCCGCCGTCCTCGAGGTCTCCGGCGGCCCCAGCGTGAGTCCCTTCGACCCCCGCTACAACGCGCACAGCATCGACCGCGTGATCGCGCACGGCAACGCGGTCCGCAACACCGTGGAGCGCCTGGACCGCGAGCGCGCCGCGTACGTCTCAGCGGGGCGGTGAGGGCTTCACGGATGACCCGGCGCGACGAACCGATCCCGTAGGTGCGTGATTTATCACGCCCATGCTCGGTGCTGCTCCGTCGCCGTCACGCACACCGATACCCGGTAGGGGCAGACCTGCGTGTCTGCCCCATCCTGCCCCCGCCCCGAATTTCGCGGCGCGCGCGTTATAACTTACGCGTCTTCCACCTGCCGCGGCGGAAGAGGATGGCGCTGACGATGGCGAGGGTGGAGAAGGCGATGGTAATAGACCAGAAGACACCGCGCGGGCCCAGGCCGAGGTGGATTGCGAGCACGTAGGCCAGCGGGATCTCCCATAGCCAGAAGACCACCAGGTTGATGACGGTGGGGGTGAAGGTGTCGCCCGCGCCGTTGAACGACTGGGTGAACACCATGCCGTACGCGTAGAAAAGAAAGCCGCTCGCGATGATGCGCAGACACGAAATCGCGTGGACGGCGACCGCCGGGTCAGTGGTGAAGAGCGAGACGAGTGCGGGGGCGAAGAGGACGAAGATCGCGCCGATCCCGCCCAAGAAGCACAGGTTGTAGAAGCCGGCCTTCCACACGGCCTCCTCCGCACGCTCCGGCTTCCCGGCGCCGAGGGCCTGGCCGACCATGGTGGCGGCGGCGTTGCTCATCCCGAAGCTGGGGAGGAGGGCAAAGATCACCACGCGGATGCCGATGGTGTAGCCCGCCAGCGCGGCGCTTCCAAAGGTGGAGATGATCCGCACCAGCCCGATCCAGCTCGCCGTGCCGACGAGCGACTGCACCGCCGCCGAGCCGGAGAGCCGCGCGACCTGCGCCATCAGCGCCGGGTCCGGGCGCAGGTGGCGGCGGCGCACGGGGATGCGGCCGCCGGGACGGGTAAGCCGCCAGATGGCGTACGCCGCGCCGGCGCTGCGTCCAAAGGTGGTGGCCACCGCGGCACCCGTGACGCCCAGCTTCGGGAAGGGTCCCAGCCCGAAGATCAGGCAGGGAGCCAGCGCCATGTTCAGCGCGTTCGCCATCCAGAGCACGCGCATGGCGATGGCCGCGTCGCCGGCACCGCGGAAGATGGCGTTGACGACGAAGAGGAGGATGATCGCCGCCTCGCCACCGAGCATGATGCGGGCAAAGGTGGCGCCGATCTCGATGACGCCGGGCGACGCGCCCATCAGCACCAGGAGTTGCGGCGCGAACACGACGCCCAGCGCCCCCAGCACCACCGAAACAAGGAGCGCCAGGAGAAGCGATTGCACGGCCGCGCGGGCCGCTCCCTCCGCGTCGCGCTCGCCGATGCGGCGGGCCACCAGCGCGGTGGCCCCGATGGCGAGCCCCATCGCCAGCGCGTACACCGGCATCAGGAGCGACTCGGTGAGCCCCACCGCCGCCACCGCGTCCGCGCCCAGCCGCGAGACGAAAAAGATGTCGACGACCGCGAAGATGCTCTCCATCGACATCTCCAGCACCATGGGGATGGCGAGGAGGAGGATGGAGCGCCCCACGGGGCCCGTGGTGTAGTCCTGCTCCGACCCGCGCAGCGCTTCCCTGATCGAAGAGCCGAGCGTGTGTTCAGGGATGGCGTCCTGCATTCGGATGGCGTGGTGGAAAAGGCGGAGGCACAGAGACGACGTAATCTCTGTGCCTCCGCCCGTCTGCGCGAGAGTGCTGCCTTACGGCGTGGTTTCGGGGACCAGCACCACCTGCACGTAGTTCTGCGCGTTGAGGAAGCGGCGCGCGGCGGCCTGGATGGAGGCGGAGGTCACCCGGTCGGCCAGCGCGGCCTCTGTGGGGATGGTGCGCGGATTCCAGCCGCGGGTGTCGTACGTCACCAGGTTGTTGAGCCAGAACTGGTTGAGGCGCAGGCTGGTCTCCGCGTTGCGGCGCTGCGCCTCACGCACCTTGTTGAGGTCGGCTTCGGGGGCACCCTCGTTCTTGATCTTCTCGATCTCGGCGAAGGTGGCGCGCACCAGCTCGTCCGCGCGGTCGGGCGCGGAGGTGAACTGCACGTTGAGCGTGTAGGCTTCGACCGGGAGGCGCGACACCGTCCAGTTGACGCTCGGCGAGTAGGTGCCGCCCAGCCGCTCGCGGAGAGCCTCGGTGAGGCGGATCTGGAGCAGCTCGCTCAGCGAGCGGAGCCCGTGCACCTCTTCCGGGCGCACCGCGACGGCGCCGGTGAAGGCGAGGCGCGTCATGCTCTTGGGCTCGGTGCCGCGCCTCACCGTCTTGCGCACCACGCCGCGCGGCGGGCGGATCCCCGTGTCGCGCGAGCCCTCGCGGCGCCCTGCGGAGGGGAGGCTCGCCAGGTACTTCTCCACCAGCGGCTTGAGCGAGTCCGGCCGCACGCTACCCACGAAGACGAAGGTGAAGTCGCCCGCGTCGGCAAAGCGGTCGCGGTAGAAGGCGAGCGAGCGGGCCAGGTCCTGCGCCTCGACGGTGGCGGCGTTGAAGGGGCGGGCGCGCGGATGTCCCTGCGCCATCGTAACCTGCACCGTGTCCTGGAAGGCGGACTCGGGGTTTGCGTCGCGGTTGCGCAGGAAGCCGATCATCTGGTTCTTGAACGCCGCCGCGGCCTCCGCATCGCCGCGCGGAGCGGTGAAGTGCAGGTGGATCAGCTGGAAGAGCGTCTCAACGTCCTTGGGCGAGCCGCCGCCGCCGAGCCCTTCCTCGGCGCCGGAGATGAACGGGTTGACCTGCGCCGCCTTCCCCGCGAGCGCCTTCTGCAGCTGCACGCGGTTCATGGAGCCCACGCCGCCCGCCGCCACCGTGGCCGAAGCCATGGAGACCGCCGGGAAGTCCGCGTCGGAGGCCAGCGAGGTGCCGCCGGGGCTGTAGGCGCGGAAGAGCACCTCGTCCGCCTTGAACTCGGTGGGCTTTATGATGACGCGCGCGCCGTTGGACAGGCGCCACTCCACGGTGCCGATCTCGTCCATCCGCCGCTCGCTTACGACGCGGCCAGCGCGAGGAGCGCGGGCCAGCAGCGGGGTGGTCACGACGTTGTCCACGTACGCGGCGACCGGCTTGCCGCGCACCTGCGCAAAGGTGGCGGCGAGCGCCTGCTCGGTCGGCAGGGGGGCTCCGGCCTTCTCGGGCCCGTTGGCCAGGATGACGCGGTTCTGGTCCGTGATCAGCTCGCGGGCCAGGCGGTTCACCTCATCCAGCGTCACGCCGGGGACGAGCGCGCGGTGCATCTCGTACGACGCGGTGGGTCCGGGAGCGGGCTCGCCCTGGAGGAAGTGGGCGACGTAGCGGTCCACGATCTGGCCGGAGCGCATCTTCTCGCGCTCGGCGTACGCCCGCTCCACGCTGCGCAGCAGCTCGGCCTTGGCGCGCTCCAGCTCGCTGGCGGTGAAGCCGTGCTGGCTCACCCGCTCCGCCTCGGTGAGCAGCGAGGTGAGCGCCGGCTCCACCCCGTTCTCCTTGGCGATGGCGTACAGCGTGTAGCTCTCCAGCGTGCGGACGCTGCGCCCCTGGTTGGCGAAGGCCGCCACAAAGGGGGCGTTCGGCGTGCGGGTGATCTCGTCGAAGCGGGCGTTGAGCATGGCGTCGTGGAGCCCTTCCACCACGCCGCGCCGGAAGTCGGCCACGGTGCGGGTGGGGCGCGCCGGGTGCTGGAAGCTCACCTGCACGCTGGTGTTGGTCGCCTCCGGGTCGGTGACGACGGAGAAGCGCGGCTGGGCGTGCGCGGGCACCTGCATCACCGGGCGCGGCGGGGCCGAGCGGGGCGCCGCCATGGAGCCGAACTTCTCGCGGATCAGCGCCTCGGCGCGGGCGGGGTCGATGTCGCCCACCACCACCACCGCCATCAGGTCGGGGCGGTACCAGTCGGTGTAAAACCGGCGCAGGTCGGCGGCGGAGAAGCCCTGCAGCGACTCGCGCGTGCCGATGGGGAGCCGCTCGGCGTACGCGGAGCCGGCGAACTCCACCGGGAACTGCTTGAGCGCCATCCGCATCCCCGCCCCGCGGCCGCGGCGCCACTCCTCGATCACCACGCCGCGCTCGCGCTCGATCTCCTCGTCGTCCAGCATCTGCCCGCCGGCCCAGTCCGCCAGGATCTGGAAGCCGCGCTCCACCACGCGCGCGCTGTCGGTGGGGATGGGGAGGATGTAGACGGTCTCGTCGAAGGAGGTGTAGGCGTTGAGGTGCGCGCCGAACTGCACGCCGACGCCCTGCAGGTAGTTCACCAGCTCGTTCTTGGCGAAGTTGCGCGTCCCGTTGAACGCCATGTGCTCCAGGAAGTGCGCCAGCCCGAGCTGCTTGGGGTCTTCCAGCACGCTCCCCGCGTTGACCGCCAGGCGCAGCTCCACGCGATTGGGGGGCTCGCGGTTGGGCTGGATGTAGTAGCGCAACCCGTTGGGCAGCGTCCCCATCCGCACCGCCGGATCCAGCGGGATCTCCTGCGTGAGTGCGGGCTGCTGCGCCAGCAGCGCCGGCGCGGGCGCAAAGGCGAGCGCCGCGGCAGCAACCGCCACCGGGAACCTGATCGTGTGTCGCATAGGGAGCGGGGGGGGAGTAGGTAGGACGGTCCGAAAGGGGCAGCGGAAAGGTTGCGCCGCACATGGCCGGCGTCAATGCGCGCCGGCCGAAACGGCGGTTTCACACAGAGACACAGAGGGTACAGCAAGAACAGAAAAGGGTTTCCTCTGCGCCTTGTAGTTCCCTCTGTGATCTCTGTGTGATGCTATTTCAACGCACCTCCCTCACGGCCCCATCAGCAGCGCGTTCACGTACAGCGGCTGCATCGAGCGCCAGAACAACCGAAACAGCGGATCGTCGGCGAAGAGAACGACGCTGCCCTGCCCCATGCGCCGGGTCGCGACGACGGAGCCCTCACCGAGGCGGCGCAGGTTCTCGGGGGAGATGACGCCGGAGATGCGCGCGGGGTTCCGCGGGAGGTAGGCGACCGTCTCCAGGTTCTCGGCGGGCTCGAAGACCGTGGTGCCCTGGTGCAGCGTAAAGGTCTCGCCCGGACGCCCGTCCAGCCCCGCGCCGAAGGCCAGCGGGTGCGCCGGGTCCAGCCGCAGCGGGAGGATGGTGCCGGGGACCTCCTGGCGCCACTCCTGCCGCTCCCGCTCCTCGCGCCCCGCCAGATAGCGGGTGCGCGCGTTCCCCGTGTCGCGCCCGGCCTCGCGCAGCTTGACCTCGGCCATCCCCGCGATCGCCTCCGCGCCCCCGGCGATGGCCACCAGGCGCCCGCCGCGCTGCACCCACGCCTTGAGCGCGTCGGTCGCGTCCCTGACCGCGCGCGGCGATGCGTCGGGGAGCACGATCACCTGGTAGTCCGAGAGGTCGGCCGAGGCCAGATCGGTGGCCTGGACGGCGTCGAAGGGTACGCCGAGCTGCTGGTCGAGAAAGAACCAGTGCGCGCCGAACGACGTCGGGCTCACCCCCTCGCCCGAGACGACGGCGACGCGCGGCAGCTTGATGTTGGCGACGTTCTCGCTCCCCAGGTCGATGCCGCCCTCGCTGAGGCCGCTGGAGATGGGGATCGCGACGCTTCCGAGGCCGACGCGGGTGAGGCGCACCTGGAGCGAGTCGTTGCCGCGCGCGGGGATGAACCACGTCCCCGCCGGGTAGCGGCGGCCCGCAAAGGTGGAGGGCTTGCCGAGCACCCGCGCCCGGCCGCCGGCGCGCAGTAGGCTGACGACGCCGCGCGACGCCTGCTCGCCCGGCGCCACCAGGTAGCCGAACGCGCTGGGCTGCGGCGCCGAGCCGGCCGTCAGCGTCTCGGTGCCGGTGGTGCGCACGGGGGTCCATCCGGTACCGCCGCCCGTCGCGCGGTAGGCGGCCACCCCGTAGGCGTACGGAAGCGACCAGGCGCTGACGTCGTACGAGTACTCGGCCTTGAGCACCGTCTCCGGCTGCAGCAGGGTGATGGCGAGGCGGCCCAGCGGCTGGCGTGCGCGCACGCGGTAGGTGCCCGCGGGGAAGTCGCTGCGCGCCGGGAAGCCCGGGTACGCCGTCGTGCCCGCGCGGAAGCCGGCGGAAGCGCGCTCCACCTCGATCCCCTGGCGGCGGAGGTGCGCCACCAGCGACTCGATGCGGCTGGGATCGGTGCCCGGCACCAGGAGGAAGTCGCGCTCGCCCTGGCCGACGGTGCGCTGCCCGGCGGCGTAGTCCATCAGCAGCTGCGCCTTGCCGGCGGCGGCGGTGCGCAGGGTGGCCTGGCCGCTGGCGTGGTGGTGGAGCGCGCGGTCACGCAGCGTCAGCGTGTCGCCCGACTCCTGGATCACCGCCTGCCCCGCCGCGCCGTGCCCCGCCTGCTCGTACGTCATCCCCACCGCGCCCGTGAGCGACGGCCACGAGTCGCCGTAGCCGGGGTAGAAGAGGTCGAACGCCTCCCCCGTATAGTAGGCCCAGCCCTGCGCGTCGAAGGTGCGCGCGTTCTCCTGCCCGAAGCGCTTCCCCCAGGCCAGGATGTGCTGCGGGTAGATGGGGTTGATGGGCGCCGACGCCGGGAAGAAGAAGTACGACGAGTTGTAGTACATCTCGTGGAAATCGACGTGCACCTGCGGGTTGTAGCGGAACCAGGTGGCCAGCCGCGCCCGCGTCTCCACCTGCGTGGACCACGACCAGTCGCGGTTCAGGTCAAAGAGGTAGTGGTTGAAGCGCCCGCCCGGCCACGGCTCGCGGTGCTCGCGCGACACGGCGTTGAGGTTGGGCTCCGCGCCGCGAACCGATCGGTACCACTGCACGTAGCGGTCGCGCCCGTCCGGGTTGGCGACGGGGTCGATGATGACCACCAGCGACTGCAGGACGCCGCGCACCTCGGCCGCGTCGCGGGCTAGGTCGTAGGCCGTGTACAGCGCCGCCTCGCTGGACGAGCTCTCGTTGCCGTGCACGCCGTAGCTGAAGTACACCACCGCCGGGTTGGACGCGGCGATCTGCCGCGCGCGCTCCGCCGTCGTCTCGGGGCGGGTCAGCTCGGCGTTGGCGGCAAGGATGGCGTCCAGCCGCGCCAGGTTCTCGGGCGTGGCGATGACCATCTGGAAGAGCTCGCGCCCCTCGTACGTCTGGCCGTAGGGGCGGTACTCCACCCGCGGCGAGGCGGCATCCAGCGCGCGGGCGTACTGCTGCACGCCCGCGTACGGGGTGAAGCGCTCACCGAGCTGGTAGCCCAGCACCTGCGCTGGGGAGGGTGGATCCGCCTGCGCCCGGAGCCCGGACGCGGTGCCGAGGAGCGCGGCCGCCAGGAGAAGCGTGCGAAGTGCCATGCGTGTGGTCGTATGGGTGCGTGGGGCGCGGTCGGGAGGGTGCCCGCGCGCAAGCTACGCGGCCCCGTGGGGGCGCGCAACGCGGCTTGACACCGTCCGCCCCGGCGGGTACGCTCCACCCGACCGCCGCCTCGCTCCCGTCCAGCCCATGCGCCCGTGAAGCTCCACCGATCCGCCCTGCTCGCCCTGCTGCTCGCCGCCTGCGGAACCGAAGGCGCGAGCGGAGGCATTTCCCGAGAGCAGTTCATCCGCGCCAACGTGGCCCTGCGCGCGGTGAGCGACACGGCGCGGCAGGTAGACACGCTCCGCGCGCGCGCGCTGCGCAAGGAGAAGGTGACGCCCGCGCAGCTGACGGCGTGGCTGCAGGCGCACAAGGAAAACCCGGAGCTCCTGGCCGAGACGTGGACCGAGATCTCGCGCCGCGCGGACGCCGCGGACTCGGTGAACCGCCCGAAGCCGCCGCACCGCCCCTACGTCGCGCCCCCTCCGCCGCCGCCCGCCACCAACCCTGCGCCGCCGATGCCGCCTCCTCCGCCGGTAAGCCGCCCCGCACCGCCCTCCGGCCCGCCAGGCGGATACCAGACGCCGGAGCCGCGCCCGCAGATCAAGCGCCCGCCCCCGCCCGACAGCGCCGGCGCACCGCCGACGCCGTAACACCATCACACAGAGGGCGCAGAGGGAACTACGAGGCGCAGAGAACCTCCTTCGGTTTCATCTTGTGGTTCCCCTCTGCGGCTCTGTGTGATGCCGCCGTTGCAGTTCCTGCCTTGACCGTCCTTGCAGCTTCAAGCATCTTCAACTTGCGGTCATCAGGCTCGCGCTACAGCCGCGCACAGGCATCCAGCCGCCAAGAGGGCTCACCGTATGGGGTGTTTGGCACTCAACGCATCCTTTGAACCTCTCACCATCCTCCCGGTGGAGCGGGCCCTGCGGCTCGTGCTGGAGAGGAAGGCGGAGGTGCTGGAGGCGGACGACGCACGAATTTTCCGCTCGGAACGCTCGCGGATCGCCTGTCCCCTGGTGATCCGCCTGAAGCGCTACGTGCACGTCCCGCGCAGGTTCCGCCGGCAGGTCACCAACACCTTCCTCTTTGCGCGCGACGGCTACCGCTGCCAGTACTGCCTGCGGCACCGCGGCACGCTGCGCGGGCGCGAGTTCCTGACGCGCGACCACGTGCACCCGCTCTCGCGCGGCGGCGACAACGTGTGGGAGAACGTCGCCACGGCGTGCTCGCACTGCAACAACCGCAAGGGGAACCACCTTCCCGAGGAGTGCGGGATGGTGCTGCACACTTCACCGCGCGAGCCCAACTACGTGGAGCTGGTGTGGGCGGTGCGCCGCGTGACCGACGTGCAGGCGAAGTACATCGCCATGTTCTACGGCGAAGAGGTGCTGGAGGCGCTGCGCCGCCACGACCGCGAGGCCGAGACGCGCGACGCGGAGCACTCTCAAGACGGGGAACGCCACCTCGCGCTGCTGTCCTGATAGGGCGGGTCGCCACCACGGCGGTCCGCCCTCTTCACGTCCGTCCCCTGTCCCGGCGCGTGCGCCCCGCGCTACCTTGGGGCCGCTCACACGCGTTCACTCTGCACTCGATCGACATGCGCCCGAAGCTCCACGCCGCCCTCGCCGCCGCGATCCTCGCCGGCCCGCTCGCCGCCCAGCAGCCCGCGTCCGTGCCTGACGGGCCGCGCGTGCGGCAGGCGCTCGCCTTCGTGGCGCGTACGGAGCCGCAGACCATCGAGGAGCAGATCGCCATCTGCGAGATCGAGGCGCCGCCCTTCAAGGAGGCCCGCCGCGCCGCCGACTACCGCCGCCGCATGGAGGCGCTGGGGCTGCGCAACATCCGCATCGACTCCGTGGGCAACGTGATCGGCGAGCGCCCCGGCGAGCCCGGCCAGCCGGTGATCGTCATCTCCGGCCACCTGGACACCGTCTTCCCCGAGGGAACGGACGTGCGGGTGAAGCGCGAGGGCACCCTCCTGCGCGGCCCCGGCATCGGCGACGACTGCCGCGGGCTGGCCGTGGTGCTCGCGGTGGCGCGGGCCATGAACGACGCGCAGATCCGCACGCGCGGCACCGTGCTCTTCGTCGGCACCGTGGGCGAGGAGGGGGCGGGCGACCTGCGCGGGGTGCGCCACCTGTTCGAGAAGGAGCTGCGAGGGCGCGTCACGCACTTCATCTCGGTGGACGGCACCGGCTACACGATGACCAAGGACGCGGTGGGGAGCTACCGCTACCGGGTGGCCTACAAGGGTCCCGGCGGCCACAGCTACAGCGACTTCGGGATGCCAAACCCGACGCACGCCCTCGGCCGCGCCATCGCCAGGATCGCCGACTTCCAGGTCCCCGCCGAGCCCAAGGTCACCTTCAGCGTGGGCGTGGTGCAGGGCGGCACCTCGGTGAACGCCATCGCGGGCGAGGCGAGCATGCTGGTGGACATGCGCTCGGTGAACCCGGCCGCGCTGGACTCGGTGGACCGCCGCTTCCACGCCGCCGTGCGCCAGGCGGTGGAGGAGGAGAACGCCCGCTGGGCGGACACCGTGCGCCTGACGGTGGACGTGCAGCGCACCGGCACCCGCCCCGCCGGCACCCAGCGCGACGACGCCCCCATCGTCCGCGCCGCGCGCGCGGCCGGCGAGCGCCTGGGATTCACTCCGGAAGCCAGCCCCTCCAGCACCGACGCCAACATCCCAATCTCCCTCGGCATTTCATCGCTGACCATCGACGCGGGCGGCACCGGCCAGGGCGCGCACTCGCTGGCGGAGAGCTGGGATTCGAAGGGGAGCGAAAAGGGGACGCAGTGGGCGCTGCTGCTGGTGCTGGCGCTGGCGGGGGTGCGGTAGGGGGGCCTCTCCCACAGCGTCGCTCCGCGATGCATCCCCCTCCCCCGAAACTGCCTGGGGAGGGGGTTTGCATAGATCGATGTGTGGCGCACGGGCGGCGCGGGGGAAGGCACGGGCAGCCACGTGGGGCGGCCCCTACATGGTGTTGGTGTGTGGGGCGAGGGTCGAAGTGGCGGCGAGGGAGGGCAGACACGCAGGTCTGCCCCTACGAGATTTGGGCGTTACGAAGAGGTCGAGACACGCAGAGGGTGGGCGCGATGAATCGCGCCCCTACCACGGATGTCGCGGCATGCGCTGAAAAGCTCCCCCCTCTCTCGATAGCAGAGGCGCCAGCCTCTCCTGTTATCGGGAGAGGGGGGTTGGGGGGGTGGGGGCCTCTACAACAGCGCCACCGGATCCCGATCCAGCGCCAGCCGCAAATCCGCCTTGTTCTTGGGGATGTCGAAGCGCTCGTGGAAGTAGCGCGCGACCTCGCCCAGGAGCTTGGAGCTGCCGGAGCGCAGGAGGAAGTGCCAGCGCCAGCGGTTGCGGATGCGGTCGATGGGGCACGGCGCGGGGCCTACCAGCGCCACCTCCGCCAGCTTGCGTGTGGCCAGGAGGCCCTGGACCCACTCGGCGGCGGCGACGGCGAGCTCCTGGGTGGGGGCCTCCTCAAGGCCGCTGATCACCACGTTCACCAAGCGTGAGTGCGGCGGGTAGCTGGGCTCGCGGCGCGCCTCCAGCTCACGGCCGGCGAAGCCCACGAAGTCGTGGTCCGTGGCGCTCTCGATGGCGTAGTGGCTGGGGAGCGCCGTCTGGATGAACACCTCCCCGCCCTTCGGCCCGCGCCCCGCCCGCCCAGCCACCTGCGTCAGTAGTTGGAAGGTGCGCTCCGTGGCGCGAAAGTCGGGGAGGTTGATCCCCACGTCGGCGTTGATGACGCCGACGAGCGTCACGTTGGGGAAGTCGAGGCCCTTGGCGATCATCTGCGTGCCGAGGAGGATGTCCACCTCGCGGCGCTCCACGCGGCCCAGGATGTCGTGGTGCGCCCACTTGCCGCCCGTGGTGTCCACGTCCATCCGCGCGATGCGGGCGGAGGGGAACGCCTCCCCCACCGAGCGCTCCACCTGCTCCGTGCCCACGCCGCGGAAGCTCAGGTCCATGGAGCCGCACGCCGTGCACGACTTTGGCGACTGCTCCTCGTGCAGGCAGTAGTGGCAGGTCAGCAGGCCCCGCCGCCGGTGGAAGGTCAGCGACACGTTGCAGTTGGGGCAGTGCCACACCAGCCCGCAGTCGCGGCACTGCACGAAGCTGGCGTAGCCGCGGCGGTTCAGCAGGAGGATCGTCTGCTCCTCGAGCCGTATCCGCTCGTGGACGGCGTTCACCAGCACGTCGGCGAGGATGATGGGGCCCATGTCGGCCTTCTGCAGCGGGCCGGCGGTCTCCTTTTGCCGCTTGCGCTCCTGGCGCAGGTCGACGATGCGGATGGGGGGGAGGGGCTGGCCGCCGACGCGCTCGGGGAGTTCGACGAGGGTGTACTTGCCGGTCTGCGCGTTGGTCCAGCTTTCCAGAGCGGGGGTGGCGGAGCCCAGCAGACAGACGGCGCCCTCGATGTGCGCGCGCACCACGGCGACTTCGCGGGCGTGGTAGCGCGGCGCGTCGGCCTGCTTGTACGAGGACTCGTGCTCCTCGTCCACCACGATGGCGCCTAGGTTGGACAGCGGCGCGAAGACGGCCGAGCGGGCACCCACTACGATCTGCTTCTCGCCGGCGCGCAGGGAGCGCCACTCGTCGTAGCGCTCGCCGTCGGAGAGGGCGGAGTGCAGCACGGCCACGCGGTCGCCGAAGACGGCCTTGAAGCGCCCCACCGTCTGCGGCGTGAGCGCGATCTCGGGGACCAGAACGATGGCGGTCTTCCCCTGCCGCTCCACCACTTCGCGCAGCAGCTCGATGTAGACCAGCGTCTTGCCGGAGCCGGTGACGCCGCGCAGCAGAAAGGTGCCGGGGTCGGCGGTGCGCGTGGCGGCGGTGAGGCGGCGGATGATGCCGGCCTGCGCCGGGGTCGGCCGCAGCTTGGGTGCGGCGCCGACCTCGATGTTGGCGTATGGGTCGCGCGACACCTCCTCGTCGGCCACCGCGGCGAGCCCCTTCTCCACCAGCCCCTTCACGACCGTGCTGGAGAAGCCCAGGGTGCCGGTGAGGTGGCTCAGCTCTGACTGGCCGCCGAGCGCCTCCAGCATCTCGTACGCCTCGCGCTGGCGGGGGGCGCGCGCAAAGATCCCCTCGCGCTCCAGGAGCGAGGGGACGTGGCGGACGATGCGCACCACGCGGCGGGTGCGGACCGGGGGTGCGGTGCGCGGTCCCTCGCTGTCCACGCGCACCAGCCCGGCATCGGTGAGGCGGCGGATGACGGGCCACCACGCGCGGTCCCCCATGTCGCGCCGCAGCCGGGCGACGGGCTGCGGGCCCTCGCGGCTCTGCAGCCAGCGGACGAGCTTGGCTTCCTGCGGCGAGAGGCTCTCTTCGTCCACGGTCGCGCCGTCCTCCAGCGCGACGTAATCCGTGGTGGACTCGGTGAGCCCGGCGGGGAGCGCGGTGCGCAGCACCTGGCCGAGCGGCGCCAGGTAGTACTCCGCGATCCACCTCGACAGCCCCAGGATGGCGGGGGTGGCGCTGGGCACCGCTTCGAGCACCCCCGCGATCGGCTTGATCCGCTCCACCTTGCCGCCTGGCTCGCCGTCGACCACGCGGTCGATCCACCCGATCTTTTCCTTGCTCCCGAACGGCACGAGAACACGCGCGCCCGGCTGTGCGGCCGGGCGCATCTCGTCCGGCACCCGGTAGGTAAAGGTGCGCGGAAGGGGGAGCGGAAGGGCGACTTCGACGAACAACTTCGGGGAATGGGGAATGGGGAAATGGGGAATGGGAGGTGACTGCTATTCCGCCGTCCCGTGACCCGTCGCCGTGACGCCGAGGCCGGGGGCGTCGTTGAACCGCAGTCTCCCGTCAGGCTCGATGCCGGGGCCGACGAACGGGTCGTTGGCGAGGAGGGCGGCGCCGTCCAGGTCCACGTAGTCCACCAGCGGCGTGAGCTGCACGGCGGCGGCGATGCCCAGCGTCGACTCGATCATGCAGCCGAGCATCACTCCCATCCCGTGGGCGCGCGCGGCGTGCACGATCCGGAGCGCCTCGCGGAGGGAGGCGCACTTGGCCAGCTTGATGTTCACGACGTCCACCGCGCCCGCCAGCTTCGCCACGTCCGTCGAGACTTCGCAGCTCTCGTCCGCGACGATGGGGAGGCGCGAGTTCTGGCGGACGTGGCGCAGGCCTTCGAGGTCGCCCTTGGGGACCGGCTGCTCCACGATGCTGACGCCGAACTCCTCCAGCATGGGGATCAGGCGGATGGCTTCCTTGGCCGTCCACCCCGTGTTGGCGTCCACGTACAGCGTCTTCTCCGGCGCCTCGTCGCGGATCATGCGCAGGATCTCCGCATCGCGCGGCGTGCCCACTTTGATCTTGAGGATGGGGTACGTCGCGGCCTCGCGCACCTTCTGCCGCATCACCTCCAGCTCGTCGATGCCGATGGTGAACGACGAGCGCGGCGCCGCGGCGGGGTCCAGCCCCCACAGCTTCCAGAGCGGCACTCCCAGCTTCTTCCCCACCAGGTCGTGCAGCGCCGCCGAGACCGCCACCCGCGCCGCCGGGTTGCGCCCGATGTGCATCGCCAGCGCCCCCTCGATGCGCTCCAGCGCGAACGGGTCCCCCGCCGCCGCGTCCGCCAGCACCCCCGCCAGCCCCGGCAGCACCGCGGACACGGTATCCGCCGTCTCGCCGTAAAAGGGCGTCGCCGGAGCCTCGCCCCACCCCTCCACCCCGTCCGCGTCCGTGATGCGCACCCACACCGTGCGGCGCGCGGGCGGGTCCTTCATCCGCGCGATGTTGAACGCGTGCTTCGTCCGCAGGTCGAGGATCTGGAAGTCGAGCTTCATCGCGTTGGGCGTCGTTCGGTGCGGTTGAAAGCACGGGCGGCCACATGGGGCCGCCCCTACAAGTCCCCCATTCCCCATTCCCCATTCCCCACCCACCTACCCGTGCATCTGCACGAAATCATACGCCGGCCACGGGCCCGTCAGGTCCAGCTCCAACGCGGAGTTGAGCTGCGACAGGTGCTCCACGTGGTCGCGGAATGCGGCGGAGGCGGAGCGCTGCACGAGGAAGGCGGCGCTCAGGATGCGCGTCTCCTCCGAAGGCGTGGGGATGGCGGCGCCCGCCAGCCGGCGCAGGTCGGCGTAGATGTGCGTCGCCAGGTCCAGCGCCTTGACGTGCGGAAAGGCCGCGTCCACCACGTCCACGTGCAGGCGGAACTCCCAGCGCCCCGCCACCCGCGCCAGCGCGCCGCGCAGCGTGGCGTACGACTCGCTGAGGAAGTGGACCACCTCGTCGTCGCCGCCGAACACCACGCCCGGCGGCGCTGGGACGACGTCGCCGTGCAGCAGCGCGCGGTGCACCTCCCAGTGGCGCGCCGTCACGTGGAGCGGGTCCGCGTCGCCGCCGGCGGGCGGGGCCGCGCACACGATCGCCGCTACGTCCTGGAAGCCGACGAGACGCACGGCCAGCCGCGGCTCCGCCGGCTCCCACTCCGGCAGCGCGCCGCCGTCCAGCGGGATCACGCCGAGCAGCGAGATCCCACGCGCGGCGCGCGACGCGTCGATCGGCACCACCGCCGCGTCGGTCATCCCGCGAACGGATCGTCGGTGAGGAGCGCGTACAGCCTGCGCTGCGGGCTGTCGGTGGTGACCTCGGGGCCCGCCGCGCCGATGAACATGTTGACCTCCGAGCGGAAGCCCACGTCGCCCGGGAAGTAGATCCCCGGCTCCACCGAGAAGCCGACACCCGGGATGAGCGTGCGGGTGTCGCGCGTCTCCATGTTGTCGATGTTGGGGCCGGAGCCGTGCAGCTCGCGGTCGATGGAGTGCCCGGTTCGATGGATGATCTGCCCGCCGTAGCCGCGCGCCTCGATGATGCCGCGCGCCACGTCGTCCACCTCGTAGCCGGACACCGGGTTCCCCGCGGCGAAGCGGTCGATCACCATCTGGCACGCCGCCTCGCGCGCGTCCACCAGCGTCCCGAACATCTTCTCCAGCCGCTCGGGGATGGTGTCGCCCACGAACGCCATCCACGTCTGGTCGGCGTAGATGGCGCCGTCGTTCTCCTTCCCCCAGAGGTCGATCAGCACCAGGTCGCCCGCGCGGATCTCGGCATGCTGCTCGGCGGAAGGGGCGTAGTGCGCGTTGGCGGCGTTGGCGTTCACGGCCACGATCGAGTCGCCCCCGACCGTGATCCCGCGGCGCGCGAACTCCCCCTGGATCCACTGGCGCACCTCCCACTCCGTCGTTCGCCCCCCCGCCCGCGCGGCCGCGGCGATGCGCTCGAACGCGGCGTGCGCGGTCTCGCGGACGGCGGCGGAGGCACGGCGGTGGCTCGCCTCCCCCTCGTCGCTCCAGCGCGCGGTGAAGAAGGAGATCAGGTCGCCCGACCCCTCCGGCTCCGCCCCGGCGGCGCGCACCAGCTCCACGATCCCCGCCGGCACGCGGTCCACCACCGGGACGGCGTCGCCGGGGGTGTACTCCATCGCCAGCCGGCGGACGCCGCTCAGGATCGACGCCAGCTCCGCCTCCATCTCGCGCCACGAGGAGTACACGCGCTTCTCGCCGTGCCACGTCGTCCACGGCTGCTGCTCGATGCGGTGCGTGAGCGCGACCGGCGCCCCATCCGCGCGCACCAGCACGAAGTAGCGCCGCGTCAGCGCCGGCAGCCCCAGCAGGGTCCCCGCGACGGGGTTCATCCCGCGGAAGTCGTACAGGAGCCAGCCGTCCAGCCCGCGCGCGCGAAGCTCCTGCTGGATGCGCGCGACGGTCTCGGCGGTGAGGGCGACGGTCTGTTCGGTAACGGCCATGGTTGCGATTCGGTGTGCGTCAGGAATGCTCGATCGCCTCGGGCGACCAGCGCGTCCCCTTGATCATGGTGAGCCCCAGCACCCGCTCGCGGGTGAGGAGCTGGTGGATCTCCCGCTCGCGCACGACAGCGCCGCGCACCCCGCGCCACCCCCACCTGCGCAGCGCGCGCATGAAGATGCCCATCTTCTCGCGGAAGGTGAAGATCTCGGTGAAGTCCGGGAACGGCCCTGAGCTCGAGGGCCGAAACGGCGAGGGCGTGTCGGACCAGTCCTCCACCACCAGGTCCACCACGCCCGCGTCGCGCAGGAGCTGCTTCCACTCCACCAGGATGAGCGGACGGGCGCCCAGGTGCCGCACCAGGGTCTCACGCCGGCCGGGGTCCACGTTCCCCGTCCAGATGAGCTGCACCAGCACCACGCACCCGAACGGCTTGGTGACGCGGGCCAGCTCGGCCACGGCGCGGCGCGGGTCCGCCAGCGCCCCCAGCCCCAGCTCGCCGATGGCGACGTCGAAGATCCCGTCCTTGTACGGCAGATCGTCCAGCGCCCCGGCCTCGTAAGCGAGCCCCGCCGCCGCCCCTTCGCGGGCGCGGCGCTCGGCCTCGGCAACCAGCTCGGGGTCGCTGTCCACGCCCACGCCGTGCACCCCGAACGACTCGGCCAGGAAGCGGGTGGAGACGCCGCGCCCGCAGGCGGCGTCCAGCACCTCCATACCGGCCTGCATCTCGGTGAGGCTCGCGATCTTGCGGTACAGCGCTTCGCCGCCGGGCGGAAACACCACCTCGCGGCTCAGGCGCACCAGGTCCAGCATGGAGGGTACGCGGTCGCGGCGCGGGCCGGGCGCGTTCGGAGGCGGCGACGACATGGGGGTGGAGTATAGGGGCGCGGACGGCGGGTCGCCAGCGGGCCCCCTCCCCGCTCGTTCCTCGCTGCCCCTCCCCCAAAACAAGCTGGGGACCGCGGGCATTCGCGTGGGCGGCTCTCTGACATGTGAGGGGGCATCGGCACCCAGCGCAGCGATGCACTCATGCACTTTCCAACCCGATCAGCGCGCGCAGATGCTGCACCACCGCGCGCGCAGTGTTCGCCGCGTCGTAGCCGCCCTCCAGCACCGAGACCAGGCGGCCCCCAGCGTGCGCGTCTGCCCATTCTCGTAGGACCCGCGTGACGTCGTGGATCTCGCGCGGATCGACGGCGAGCGAGCCGAGCGGGTCGCCGGCCAGGATGTCGAAGCCGGCGGAGAGAAGGACGAACTCCGGGGCGTCCGATCCGAGCGCATCTAACGCGTCAACCAGCGCACGTGAGAAGACTGCGCCGTCGCTCCCGGGCGGCAGCGGGGCGTCGCCGGGCATCGGCGGCGGCGGATCAGCCTGCGGCGCGGGGAAGGACTGCGGGTGCGCGTGGATGTCCACCATGCGCACCCACGGCGCGCCGGAGAGCGCCTGGCGCAGGTGGGTGGCGGGACGCGATCCCCAGCTCACCACGAGCACGCGCTCCACCCCGTGCCGCTCGCGGAGGTGCCGCGCGGCGATGGCGACGGTGTTGAAGAGCGAGAATACCGCCGCCGAGTCCGCCAGCGCGTCGCGCCCGGGCGGCCTCGCCAGGACGAAGGCGTTGCGCACGTCGCCCGCGATCACGGCCTCCACCGCGGTCAGCGCTCCGCCGACCGACGCCCGCGCCGCCTCATCGCTGGCCCCCGAGAGGCGCACGCCATCCAGCTCCGCCACCTGGCTCCCCGCCCGCGCCGCCGCTTCCCGCACGCGCGCGACGTGCGCCGGCGTGTGGACGAGGAGGATGTCCGCGTCCGTGGCCGGGGTGGCGGACAGCTCGAGGAGCGGATCGAAGAGCGTCAGCATGTCCTTGTACACGGCGCGCGCGATGGCGGGGATCCGCCCCTGGTGGTCGGGGTGGTTCCAGCCCGTGTCGTGGCGCGGCGTGTCCTCGTGGCTGACGAACGCGGTGATCTTGGGCACAGGAATGGGGGTGGCGCGGGAGGGGGCCCTCACCCCCGCTCGTTCCTCGCTGCCCCCTCTCCCGATAACAGGAGAGGCTGCGCCTCTGTTATCGAGAGAGGGGGGTATTGATGTGACTTGTGACACAACCAACCATCCACGAACATGATTTATCACGCCCGTGCCTGACGCCGCGCCGCTGGCGCAGCAGCGAGATTTTGTAGGGGCGGCCCCGTGTGGCCGCCCGTGTTTTCACCCGCGCCGAACTTCAGCCAATCAGCACAAGCTACGCCTGCTGTGCTAGTCGACGAAGGTCAGGCGCGGCCGGAAAGGCGGCGGATCGTCCATTCCGCTCCGGCAGCGAGGACGAGGGCGGCGAGGAGGAGCCAGGCCAGCGGCGGGCGCGGCTCATCTATACCGGTCGTGCGTGCGGCGACGGCGCGGGCAAGCTCGGCACGCGGAAGGGCCTCGCCGCCGGATGCGTGGGCGATGAGGGAGAGGCGCGCCCACGCTGCATCCGCATCGGCGCCGCGGCGGGCGCGGAAGCCGGCGCTTGCGCTGGTACCGGGGACGCTGAGCACGTAGACGCCATCCGCGGCGGGGACGAAGGCGACGCGCAGGACGCCGGGGCGCGCGGGGTCTGCGGCGAGGCGCAGAGTGTCGCCGGGGGCGCCGGGGCGGGTCATAAGTAGCGCCATTGGAAGGGTGGCGCCCTCGGATGCGAAGATGGCGACCTCCTGGCGCACTCCAGTCGCGCCGACGCTTTCGGCGGGGCGGATGGTGATGGGATCGCGCGGGGCGGAGGCGAGCCAGTCGACGAGGCCGCGCCAGAAATCGCGGTGCTCGTCGATGCGTCCGCCCTCCATCCGCCAGCGCCAGCTGTCGGTGATCGCGAGCGAGGCGGCGCGCCCGCGGCCGAGCGGGCGCAGGGCAAGGAGGCCGCCCTGCGGAGTGGAGGCGGCCAGCACCGTTGCGGGACCCGTGCCCGTGAAGGCGGCGGCGGTCACGCGGATGCGGTCGACGGGGAGCGGGGCCAGTTCGGCGGGGGCGGTCCAGCGGATTGTAGACGCATCCACCGGCGTGACGGTGCTGCCGCCGCGCACGGTCCCGAACGCGGTGGCGCCCGCGCGGTCGCCGGCCAGGAGGACGCCTCCACCACGCGCGGCGTAGCTCGCGAGCAGAGCCGCTTCGCCGGCGCTCAGGGGTGCGCCGTCCAACACCAGCACGGCATCGGCGGCCGCGAGACGCGCGGGGGTGATCGCGTCTCCGCCGCCCTGCCCCACCGCCATCCCACGGCCGAGATCGAAGCGCACGTCAACGCCGGCGCCCGATTCTTCCAGCGCGCGCACGACGAAGCGCGACTCCCATCCCGGAAGGCCCGCTCTCACCAGGACACGCGGCGCACCAGCCGTGTCCACCCAGGCGCCGATGGCCGTGGTGCGATCCGCTGCTTCCACGGTCCACTCGCGCCACCCCGCGCGCGCCGGTCGCACCCGGAAGGCGCCCGCGGCTCGTCCGCCGTCGTCGGTGCGCAGGCGGACGCTGTCGAGCGCGCCTCCATCATCGGCGAGGCGCACCGTCACCTCGGCGCGCGGCGCGGCGCGGATGCGGAAGGGGATGGCGGCGGCGCGGCCAGCGCGCGGGTTCACCGGCGCATCGGCGGCGACGGTGGGCGCATCCTCCGGCAGTGCGGCCAGGAGCGGCGCGCGCTCGGCGGCGGCGGCGAGGGCGTCCAGCTCGGCGGCGGTCGGGGGACGCACGGACTCGCGCACGAGCAGCGGCGGCGCGTCCGCGGCCAGGGCGGCGCGCGCGATCTCGTCCGCGCCGGTGCGGTCGCCGATGCGCAGGGGGCGGGCGGATGCGGGGGCGCCGCGCCAGACGGCCGGGTGGAGGAGCGCGGCGGCGAGGAGGGCGAGGACCAGTGCGCGCAGGACGGCGGCGATCTTCATCGCGTCAGCGCGTACACCACGATGTTGACCCCGAAGCGCGTGTTGTCCAGGGCCTGGAAGCGCTTGTTGCGCGCGTGGTAGCTCCACTCGGAAGAGTAGTCCTTGTTCGAGTAGAGGATGCCGATGCGGCCGTTCACCTGGATCCCCAGGAGCTGCTCGTGGACCAGGTTGTCGCCCCAGCCGTTCAGTTCGTGGCTGGTGGTGGGCGGGCCTTTAGGGAAGGTGAAGAACGCGCGGTAAAGCTCGTGGTCGTTGGGGATCGGGCGCAGCGCTCGGGGTCCAAAGATGCGCGCCAGTTCCGCCACCGCGGTCTTGTGGAAGGCGCCGTCCACGTCGTGGTTGTGGTCGTCGATGAAGAGGAAGCCGCCGCGCTCCACGAACGCCTTCAGGTTCGCGCTCTCCTGGCGGCTGAAGCGCACCGGGAGGTGCCCCGTCATGTAGACGAAGGGGAAGCGGAAGAGCTCCGGGCTGGCGAGGTCCACCACCGTCCCCTGCGCGGCGACGGGGATGGAGGTGTACTGCGCCACCGAGTGCAGGAGGTTCGTCGGCACCAGCGGCGCGGAGTCCCAGTCGCCTGACTCGTAGCGCAGGGTGGCCCAGATGAACGGCTCCGGACGCGCCGACGCGGCAACGAGCACCAGGAGGCACGCGGCGGCCGCGGCCCGGAGGCGCTTCACGGCGTCCTCCCCAGGCGGCGGAAGTACTCCGCGGCTGCCGGGTCCGCGGTGGCGGGGACGACGCGGGTGCGCGCCCCGCCTTCCGGCGCAAGGCGTCCGCGGGCGCGGCGCAGCAGGGCGCTTGCGGCATCAACGCGCCCGGCCGCCGCCTCTCCCGCCGCCTGCGACACCAGCGCCGCGCCCTGCCGGTCCGCGTTGGGAGCGGCCAGAAGGCGCCCGGCCAGCGCCGACAGCTCCAATGACGCCACACGCGCAGGGCGACGGCCAAGGTCGCCAGCGGCGCGGTCCAGCTCCGCCAGCAGCGGAGCGAGGGTGGGGAGCGTGGCCCCCGCGGCGCGGCCCGTCGGCGCCGCCTCGTCCAGCTTCCCCTCCCCGCGCGCGGCGGCGATGTCGACCGGGTCGACGCGGACGTTGCCACGCGGCAGGAGGCGGTCCGTCTTCCTCATCTCCTGGATCAGCTCCAGCGCGGCGTACTGATGCGCGAGCGACCCCGCCGGATCAGACTGGTTCAGGGCGCGCTCGGAGGCCCACATCAGGTCGTAGATGCGTGACAGGGTGCGGTTCACTTCCAGAATGGGATCGGCGTCGTGCTTGTGCGTGACCTCGTCCGCCGTGCCCTTCCCCGTCGCCTCGCTGGCTTCCTCCAGCACCTCCGCCTCGCGCGACGGCGGCGGGCCGGCGGCAGGCGTCTCCGCTTCGTGCGCGTGGCCGGCGCCCGCCGTCTCGGTGAAGCTGAGGTCCGCGAAGGGGTCCTGCACGCCGCCGGTGGCGCGGGTGAAGACCTGCTCGCCTACGCGCTCGCGCAACCGGCTCTGCTCGTGGCCGATGTCGGCGCTCTGCTCGCGCAGCTCGCCCGCGGAGATCGCCCGCATCCGCGCACGCAGCCGCTCGGTGCGCAGGATCAGCATCCGCTGGCTGAGGAGCGGGTTCTCCGGCAGCTCGGTGGGAAAGCCGACGTCGGTGTTGACTTCGTCCATCTCTTCGGGCCGCGCGACGCGGATCACGCGCGTTCGCGACACGCTCTCGCCGGGGCCGGTGACGGTGTTGCGGTCGCGCGCCACGGCCCGGATGTGGATGACGTCGCCCGGCTGGAGCTGCAGCGCGGCGAGATCCAGGTCGAGCAAGCCCGCCGCCGTCTTCCCCCCGCGCGACACGCGGGCGAAGGCCCACTGGCCGTCCACGTACTCGAAGCTCTCGCCACTCCCGCGCGTGCGGCTCCAGGTGAGGATGAAATCGCCGACCCCGTAGTCGTCCGCCGCCGTCGCCCGGATGGCGACTCGTCCGCTGCCCGAGGCGAGCACGAGGTCCGTCTCCGGCTGCGTCAGCGCGACATCCGGCGCATTGTCCGGGAGCACGGTGACGGGAAGCACGCGGCGGGCGACCACTTGGCCATTGGCGCGCGCCTCAAGCGACACGCCCCGCTCCGCGGGAGTCTGTGTCCACTCCACGATCCACTCACCCCCGCGGCGCCTCACCGGGAGCACCCCGCCGCTGATTCGCGACGCCGCGACGCCGCTCCATCGCGCGGCGAAGCGGCTCCAGAGGCGAATGCGGCTCCCGGGGAGCGCCCCCAATACGTCATCGCCGCGCCCGGTGGAGGCGGGGAGATTGGCGTACGCGGGCGGCTCGATGCGCCAGCGCAACTCATCGAAGGGCGGGATCGGCGCCGGTTCGGAGCGTGGCAGCGCCTGCGCGCGCACCTCGCGCCAGCGCGTTTCGTAGGCATCGAGCGGGCGGGTCCATCGCTCCCACGCCTCCGCGGCCGCGCTCGGCAGGAGCAGCGCGAACAACGCCGCAAGCACCAGCGACGCCCCAAGCACGATCGCGGGCACCCGCATGCGCGCCGGAGCCACGCCGCGCAGATCGGCGGCGGCGAGGTGCCGCTCGGCGTCTTCAAGGAATGCTCGGCGCACCGGGCCGTCTGGAGCGCCCTCCATTTCCAGCGCCGTCGCCAGGCGGTTGCCGAGGGCGGGGACGCGCTCCTCCGCCAGCAGCGCCAGCAGCGCCGTGGTGGGAGGACGCGCCACGCGCCACCCGGCCCACCCCAGCGCCCCCGCCGCCAGAGCGAGCGGGAGCCAGCGTAGCAGCTCGCGCGTGGCGGCGCTCAGCGGCATCGCCAGATCCACCGCCACGAGCAGCACCGCCGCCGCCGCGAACAGCGCCGGCGCCACTACCATTACGCGCAGGAGCACCGACCGTCGCCACGCGACGCGCACGCGGGTGAGCAAGCGCTCCGCGGACGGGAGGGGGGCGGGTGGGAGAAGGCGGGTGCTCATGCGGCCGGCGGTTGAAACCGCTGCAACAACCGCGGGAAGCCTGCCTTCGCAGGCTCCGGGCGGTCGGGATTGGTGCCGCACCACCGGGGGATGAATCCCCCGGCTGGAACTACGGGAAGCCCACTGAAGTGGGCTCGCGGGCCGCAGCCAGTCCGCGAAGGCGGACTTTGCGTAATTCCAGCGGCGAATTCATTCGCTCCTGGGAGGCGCTCCTGCCGCAAGCTCAGCCCCTTTCTCATGCGGCACCCCTGCGCGAGTACGCAAAAAACGTTTCTGCGAGCGCGATCAGTAGCGCAGCAGCCATCAGCCAGCGCCCGAGCGACACGCTTCCCGCGCCTCCGCCCGCCGCCGCGTTGACCACGGCTGCGCCGCGACCCCCGAGGATGGCGCGCGCGCCGGCATCCAGCGGCAGCATCGCATCGCCCGTGCGCTCGAGGTTGCAGGCGCGCGCCATCCGCTCCAGTGCGCGCGGGAAGGCGGGCGAGAGCGGGAGGCCGCCATCCTCGAGGCGTGTTCCCGCGAATACTATGCACCCTTTTCCCAGACGCGCGGCGACGACTGCCGGGCGCCCGTCGTCCCACGCGGCCAGGACCGTCGCGCCGCGCTTGGGGCGGATGTCGGCGCGGGTGGTGGCGCCGGGGAGTCGCAGGTCCGGGCCGAACCAGACGTCGCCCGCGTCGCTCTGGAGGCGGGCCGCGGTGCCCTGGACCGGGAGCCAGCCGGGCATGGGCGAGCCGGCGCCCCCTGCATCCACGACCACCGTCGCGCCTGCCTCAGCGACCGCACGCAGGTCGCCAGCGGGGCGGGTGACGACGATCAGGCGCGCATCGGCAGGGAGCGAGGACGGTCGGTCGACAGCGCGCGTGGTCCAGCCGGTCGCCTCCAGCGCGGGGATCACGAAGCGCCCCGCGCCGCCTGACGCGATCACCACGGCGCTCCGGCGCGGCTCCGGCTCCGACGGCGCGGCGGTGTCGGGCGGGCTGGGCAAAGCCACCAACGGGAGGCGGATCGCGCCGGGCCAGGCGGCTTGCCGAAGCGCGGCCATCCCGGGCCGCCATCCGCCCCAGCGCAGCGCGGAGAGCACGGTAACGCGCACCGAATCGGCGCCGCGCACGGTGCGGGCGGCGGGGTCGATGGCGCGCAGGGCGGCGGCGTAGCTGGCCGGGTGGGCGGAGGGGCCGGCGGCAGCGAGCGAATCAAAGGTCGCAGCGGTGAGCCGGCGCTGCGGGAGGTGGACGGCGGAGGTGTCGAAGAGGACGAGGTCGCCGCGCGCGCTTCCGTCCGGCGCGAGGAGGGTGCGGCGCGCCTGCTCCACGGCTCGGCGCCACGTATCGGCCTGGCGCATGGCTGCGCTGCGGTCGAGGAGCACGACCTCGCGCGTGCCCCGTGGCGCCGGGACCCACGATGGCCGCGCGAACGCCGCGCCCGCAAGCAGGAGGAGCAGCATGCGGAGCGCCATCAGGAGGCGGTCCGTGGGGCGGCTCACGCGGATTGAGCTGCGTGCGTCCTCGGTCAGGAAGCGCGCGGTGGGGAGCGGCGAGCGCGTCGGCGGGCGCCTGCGGATCAGGTGCAGCGCCAGCGGGACCAGCGCCGCGAGGGCACCGGCCAGGAGGAAGAGCGGCGCGCCGATCGTCAGCATCCGCCTACCCTCGCCGGGCCGTGGCCCACGCCGCCAGCGCGGATTCCACCGGTTGCGCGGTCGTCAGCGCGACGTACTCGACCCCACGCTCGCGCAGCCGGTCTGCGATGCGGGCGTAGTACTCGGCCACGCGGCGCGCGTACCCCGCATCGGATTCTGGAACGGCGGGGATCTCGCGCTCTGGATGCTCGGGATCGAAGAAAAGCCCCGCCCCGCCCCCGCGCTCCCCCGCCTCCACCCGCGTCAGGACGCGCATTACGATCACCTCGTCGCCGCGCGCGCGCAGCCGGCCGGCGGAGGCGATCAGGGCGTCGCCATCGTCATCCTCCAGCAGGTCCGATACAAGCACGACGCGCCCGCCGCGTGGAAGGGCACCGCCCACGCGGTCCAGGATCTCCGCCGCGCTCCCGCTGCCGGCCGGGCGCAGGCGCTCCATCTGGAGAAGGAGGTCGTGGAGCTGGCCGCGGCGCGCGCGAGGCGGGCTGAGGAGTTGCGGCTGCGCGCCGAACGCCGCCAGTCCCACCGCGTCGCCCGAACCGAGCATCAGGTGCGCGAGCGCGGCGGCGACGTAGCAGGCGTAGCGCAGCTTGGAGGGATCGTCGCCATCCGCGAAGTCCATCGAGAGAGAGGCGTCGAGCACCAGGAACGCGGAGAGGTTGGAGTGCTCCTCGTACTCGCGCACGTGCAGCCGGTCGGTGCGCGCAAAGAGCTTCCAATCGAGGTAACGCGTGTCGTCGCCCTGCTGGTAGTCGCGGTGCTTGGCGAAGTCCTCCCCCGCCCCGTGCCGCGGCGACCGGTGCGACCCCGCCAGGAAGCCGCGCACCACCGTCTTCGCCACGATCTCCAGCCCGCCCAGCCGCTCCAGGAGCCGCGGGGGGAGAAAGGAGCCGGTCGTCGATGCGGGCATGGTGTGTGGCTGTGGTTTGTGTGGGGGCCCTCACCCCCGCTCGTTCCTCGCTGCCCCCTCTCCCGATAACGAGAGAGGGCTGCGCCCTCGCCGTTATCGAGAGAGGGGGCGTGGGTCGGCGCGGATTCCTCGTAGGGGCGCGATTCATCGCGCCCACCCTTTGCCCTGCTCGACCCTTGCCCAACGCACAGATCCCGTAGGGGCAGACCTGCGTGTCTGCCCGCCCTCTCCTCCACCGCGACTCCCGCCCTACGCACCGCAACCCTGGTAGGGGCGGCCCCGCGTGGCCGCCCGTGCCCTCCCGCGCGCCGCCGCCCGCCGCGGGCGCCGGCCCCCCAGGTCCCCTCTCCCACGGCAGTTTGTGGGAGAGGGTGGCAGCTGTAAGCTGTCGGGTGAGGGCCCCCCTACAACCCGCTCTTCGGCGCCGCCACCGTCTCCAGCAGGCGCGCGACGACGGCGTCGGGGGTCACGCCCTCCGCCTCCGCGTGGAAGTTCACGAGGACGCGGTGGCGGAGCACCGGAAGCGCCACACGGCGCACGTCGTCCAGGGTGGCGTGGAAGCGGCCGGCGAGGAGGGCGCGCGCCTTGGCGCCCAGAATCAGCGCCTGGCCGGCGCGCGGACCGGCGCCCCAGCGCACCCACTTCTTCACCTCGTCGTCGCCGTCGCCGGGGCGGGTGGCGCGCACCAGGGAAGCGGCGTAGCGGAAGACGTTGTCCGCCACCGGCACCTCGCGCGTCCACCGCTGCAGCGTCAGCACCCGCTCCGCGTCCAGCACCGGCTCCACCGCCGGGTCCGCGACGCCGGTGGTGGCGCGGAGGATCTGCACCTCCTCCTCCTCCGACGGGTAGTCCAGGCGGATGTCCAGCATGAAGCGGTCGAGCTGCGCCTCGGGGAGCGGGTAGGTGCCCTCCTGCTCCAGCGGGTTCTGCGTGGCCAGCACGAAGAAGGGGCGCGGCAGGATCATGTCCTCGCCGCCGACGGTGACGCGGCCCTCCTGCATCGCCTCCAGGAGCGCGGCCTGCGTCTTGGGCGGGGTGCGGTTGATCTCGTCGGCCAGCAGCACCTGCGTGAAGACGGGGCCGCGGATGAAGCGAGCCGCGCGCCGGCCCGTGGTGCGGTCCTCCTCGATCACCTCGGTGCCGGTGATGTCGCCCGGCATCAGGTCCGGCGTGAACTGCACGCGCCGGAACTCCAGCTCCATCGCCTCGGAAAGGGTGCGCACCAGGAGCGTCTTGGCGAGGCCGGGGACGCCCACCAGGAGCGCGTGGCCGCCCGCGAGCAGGCACACCAGTACCTCGTCAAGCACCGCCTCCTGGCCCACGATGCGGCGCTGGACCTGCGCCCGCAGGCGGGCGGTGTCGCCCAGGAGCGCTTCGACCTCCATCTGTGCCGTAGCCAGGGGAGCCAACCTCGCGTGGAGTGGATGAGGAGCCGTTTGCCGGCCTGCTAAGATCCCAGCACCCCCCGCCGCGCGCAAGTGCCCGCCGCGCGCGCACGAGGTGTGCGGAACGAGATCCGCCCCTCCATCCGCCGAACGGAGTCATCCGATGAAGACGACCCACCTCCTCGCCGCCGCCCTGACCCTCGCCGCCTGCTCGCGCGAGCCGGCGTCGGTAGCGCCGCGAGCCGCCATCCTGCTGGCTGCGGGCGACATCGCGGAGTGCCCGCGGCAGGGAGACGAGGCCACCGCCGCGCTCCTCGACACGCTGCCGGGCGCCGTGGCGGTGCTGGGCGACAACGCGTACGAGCGCGGGACGGCGGAGGAGTACGCCCGCTGCTACGACCCGAGCTGGGGCCGGCACAAGGCGCGCACCCGCCCCACGCCGGGCAACCACGAGTACGCCACGCCCAACGCGGCGCCCTACTACGCCTACTTCGGCGCGGCGGCTGGGAATCCGGACGAGGGATGGTACAGCTACGAGCTCGGCGCGTGGCACATCGTGGTGCTCAACAGCGAGGTGCCGCGCACGCCGGGTTCGCCGCAGATCCAGTGGCTGCGCGCGGACCTGGCGGCGCACCCGGCGCGCTGTACGCTGGCATATTGGCACAAGCCGCGCTTCAGCTCGGGCCCGCACGGCGCCAACGCGTCGATGCAGCCCTTCTGGGACGCGCTCTACGAGGCGGGCGCCGACGTGGTGCTCACCGGCCACGACCACATCTACGAGCGCTTCGCCCCCATGGCGCCGGATGGGCGCGCGGACGCGGCGCGAGGGATCCGGTCGTTCGTCGTGGGCACCGGCGGGCGAAGCCTGTATGCCATCGCCAACGTCGCCCCCAACAGCGAATTCCGGCAGAACACGTCCATCGGCATCATCCGCTTCGAGCTGGAGGAGAGCGGCTACCGCTGGCGCTTCATCCCCACCACCGGCGCGCCGCTGGACGAGGGTAGCGCGAGCTGCCACTGAAAACGGCATGGCTCACGCGGAGACGCGGAGACGCGGAGGCGAGCACGCGACGATTCCTCGGCGCCCTCAGCGTCTCCGCGTGAGGCCCATCTGTGGAAGCCTGGTCCAACACGAACTCCGATCAGCACTTGGAAGCAACCACACGCACCCGCCCCGCCATCCTGGAGCTGCTGCGGGATCGCACCCGCGCGGCGCACGACCGCGCCGAGGAAGCGCTCCCGCTCCTCGACCCGTCGCTGGACGCGGCGCGCTACCGGGCGATCCTGGCGGGCTTCTGGGGCTTCCACGCCGCGTTGGAGCCGCGCCTCGCCGCCGTGGCGGAGCTGCGCGAGCTGGGGCTGGATCCTGCGGAGCGCCGCAAGCTGCCGCGCCTGGAGCACGACCTGCGCACCCTCGGCACGGACCCGGCGCGGCTTCCCCTGGCCGACGCGGTGCCGGAGGTGGAGGGCGCGGCGGCGGCCCTGGGGTGCATGTACGTGCTGGAGGGGGCCACGCTTGGAGGCCGCGTCATCAGCCGCCACCTCGCCGCCCGGGGCATCGGGCCAGACACCGGCGGGGCCTTCTTCGCCGGCTACGGCGACGAGACGGGCGAGATGTGGAAGTCGTTCTCCGCCGCCATCGGCGAGTACGCCGAAGCGCATCCGGAGAGCATCGCCCGCATCGTAGAGGCGGCGGACAAGACGTTCACCCTGCTGGAGCGCTGGCTCGCCCGCGCAATTGAATACCGTGCGTTCTGATCCTGAGGAGGGCTGCTTCGACTGCGCCTGTGCTCGCGCTGGTCCAGAGTGAGTGTGCAGCTCCTTCCCTCTTCAGATAACAGCCATGTTGGCGAAGAAAGCGAAGGAGTGCGGCAGTCTTCATCCAATCGACACAGTAGATCGCCACGCCTCGTGCGGTAGACCCCGCAGTGCGTCCTCGCGCCGGTCTTCAAGGATCGGCTCGATCGCGGCGGTGAGGCTCTCCATGGCCTCTTCCCTGGCCGGTGGCACCGGGAACCTCGGGAGAATAAGCCACGAACCAGCCCTCGTCCTGCTGGATGATCGCCGTAAACTCGTTCTGCATCATCATACCTCCATCTGGGAGTTGCCCGCTGACCGAAATACCCCGGATTCTTCATTCCGGTGTCTTCCTGGTTCTCCCATTCGCGCCTGGCACCGCCGACGACGAGGCGATTAACCACTCACCGTCCCTCTCGGTGATCGCTTCGACTTCGTCACACATCATCGATCTCCGTGGTTGTGTGCGAAGATTCGTTTGACAGGGTGAGGCCGCGAAATCAGATTACGGTTCCCGCTGCAACTGCCGCAACCACCCGCATCTCACCAGGCCCGCGATGCCCGGCCACACGATCCTGCTGGTGGAAGACAACGACGACAACCGCGTGGTCTACCGCACGATGCTGGCGCACTTCGGCTTCCGCGTGGTGGAGGCGACCGATGGGCACGAGGCGCTCCGGCTCGTGCGCGACGACCGCCCGGACCTGATCCTGATGGACATCTCGATCCCGGTGATGGACGGCTGGGAGACGACGCGCACCCTCAAGGCCGATCCTGACACGGCGAGCATCCCGGTGATCGCCGTCACCGCGCACGCCCTGGAATCGGACCGCGCGCGCGCCGAGCAGATCGGCTTCAACCTCTTCCTCACCAAGCCCGTGGAGCCGCGCCGCGTGGTCACCGAAGTCCGCCGCCTGCTGGGCCTGGAACAGACGCCGTAGCCGCAGACGACGCGGAACCAAAGTGGCACGGAGAGCGCGCATGCTCTCCGTGCTTTTCGCGTCCCGGGGTACGAAAGCCTCGCGCGGACGCCCCGGCCGGCGTAACATTGTGGCGCCTACCAATGACCTCCATACCTCCCGCCCCCGCCCGCCGTGCCAGATGACCAGGACGCCCAGGAAAACCCGGGCTTGTACCTCCTCATCGGGGCAACGCTTCTCCTGATGCTGATCGTCGCCCTCTTCAACATCCACCGGCGCTTCACCCGGCGCGCGCCTTCCGTGGTTCGCGACAATCACGTGGACCGCATGTTCATCGCCCGAGACGACATCCCGCACAGCCTGCGACGCGGGCCGTTCAGCGCGCCGGTGCGGCGGGAGGTCAACGAGATCGCGGCGCGCCACCAGGTGGACGCGCTCAGGCCGTACGGGCTACACGGCACCACCGCCAACGCCCACAACATCCTGGAGAACGAGATCCTCTCCAACCGCCGTCCGGAGTTCCAGGTGCGGCACGTGTTGGCGGACAACTTCCTGCGCCGCTCTGTGGTGGCCGCTCTGCGCATGAGGGACGACGGGCTGGCGGCGACGATCCGAGAGGTGTTCGAGTCGTTCGGTTCCGCCCAGCTGCTGAACATGTGGGACACCGCCTGGGCGCAGGCTCGCGTCGGCGGCAACTGGTTCCACGCCATCGGCCGCAACGGCGTTCGGGACCTGCGGCGAGCGCTCAACGACGTTCGGGGCGACCTCTACCTCTCCGAGCACCAGTCCAACGTGGCCGCGGGAACGAACGTCGACGTAACTCCGGACGCCCTCGCGCTCCTCGGCGAGCCCACGGTCAACCGGATCGTGGACCGCGGCGTACGCCTCATGCACCAGCTGGGGCTGGAGCCGCGGCTGGTGCAGGTGCAGAACGAGATCATGCTGGGCTACAGCGGCTCGGCGGGCGCCTTCTACCAGTTCGGCTTCGACCATCGCCGTACGCGCGACATGCAGGTCGACCCGCTCACGCTGGTTAGCGAGGACGAAGCGCGCCAGGTGTGGGAGAACACCCCTCCGCGTCTCCGCCTGGCGTACGCCTTCCGCGTTCGCCCGCTACAGACGATCGCGGCGCTGATCCTCCTCTTCGTCCTTGCTGCCGGCGCTGGCCTCTCGATCTTCCGTGGGCTGAGGTAGCGGGCGAGCCGCACCGTACCGCGCGCGCCGAGCAGATCGGCTTCCGCCTGTTGCCGTCGGACGACAACTCCCAATTCAGGAGCCCTGCATGGCAGACGCAGACCTCATCGCTGATCAGGATGCGATTGCGGCCGAGATGTCCCTGGTCAGGACCAAGCTCAACAGGGCACTGCCACCGCACTTTCAGGCAATACTGTTGAACCAGGCGAACGCCGTATGGAACCAGCATGCCGGTCCACGGCCCAACTATAACGGCCTCCACCTGAAGCAGGTGAACGGCCAGCTCTGGAGTGTCTACCAGGGACAGGTCGACATGGGGCCCGCACACGAAATCTACGCCTTCGTCACCATGCCTGACGGCGAGATACGTGTCGCGCCGCGGGCAGGGGGACTCCACCACGAGCTGTCGGGACGATGCCTGCACGTCCGCTACGCGGGCGAGGCCGAGTTCGTGCAGGGAGACCTGGGGCGCTGGAACAACGTCTCGGGCACGTACAGGGCTCCGCCGACGCTGAAGTACCAGGCCGGTTTCCGAGTCGCCGCCGGATTCACCGAGGCACCGATCGCCTGACCAACGCGCCGGTTTCGGCCTCGGTGCATTCGCCCGGCGTGGAGGAAACGTCCTGGCCGTGGACCAGGCACACAAAAGAGGTACGGAGAGCATGCTTTCCGTACCTCTCGTGCATCCCGCCCGATGCGGCTACCGGACGAACCGCTGCACGATCCAGCTCGCCACCGCCTCCAGCGCGGCGGGCGACATCGTCTCCTCGATCGTGGCGTACTCGCCGGGGGAGCCGGTGCGGGCGGTCTGGAAGAGGTGGTTGAGCGCCGGAAGCTCCATCACACGGTAGTCGCGGTTCCCGGCCGCGCGCAGCGCCGAGTCGATCGCCGCGAGGTTCTCCCTGGCCGGCACCTGCACGTCCAGCGACCCGTTCAGCGCCAGCGTGGGCACCGTCAGGCGGCGCAGCGCGGGGCGCGGATCGTACGCCAGGAAGTAGCGGAACCAGGGGGCGAGTAGCGGCCGCATCTGCGCCGGGATGGAGTCCGGCGACGAGGCGCCTGCGGCGCGCTCCTGGGGCGTCAGCGCGGCACGGATCCGGCGCGCGACGTCCGCGCTGTCACGCCCCGCGCGTGCGGCGGCGAAGATGCGGCCCTGCTCCTCGCCCTGGCGCCGCACCATCTCTTCCGATGCCCCGGAGGATCGCAGCACCGCCGCGCCCTGCAGCCGCAGGAGCGAATCCCCGGGGATGCCCGTGCCGGCGAGCATCACCACGTACGCCACGCCGGGCGAGCGCGTCGCCACCATCGGCGCGATGACCCCGCCCTCGCTGTGCCCGATCAGCCCGATCTTGTTCCGCGCCACGTCCTGCCGCGCAGCCAGGAAGCGGACCGCCGCCTCCACGTCGTTCGCGAAGTCCGCGGACGTGGCGGCGCCGAAGTCGCCGGTGGAGCCGCCCTCGCCGCGGTCGTCCATGCGCAGCACGGCGATCCCGCGGCGCGTCAGGTAGTCGGAAAGCACCAGGAAGGGCTTGTGCCCCATCAGCGACTCGTCGCGGTCCTGCTGCCCGGAGCCGGTGATGAGCACCGCGGCCGGAAACGGTCCGCGCCCCTGCGGCAGCGTCAGCGTCCCCGCGATCCGCACCCCCGGCACCGACGCGAACGAGACCTCCTCCTCGCGGTACGGAAAGGGGCGCTTCGGCTCCTGCGGGCGGGCGGGCACCGCCGCCAGTGCCGCCCCGCGCACCAGAGTGAGCGGCAGCTTCGCGCCACCCTGCTCCCACGTGCCGGCCAGCGTGTCCCCGTTGGCCGAGATCCGCGCCTGGAACGCCGCCCCCATCGCCTCGATCCTGACCGCCGTGTCCCCCTGCGGCAGCACCGTGACAGGCACACGGGCGCCGCCCTGGTCCACGCTCGTCAGCACCCCGCTGAGCGCGCCATTCGCCCCCCGCTCGATGGAGAGCGCCAGGCGCAGCTTCATCACCCCCGCATCCAGCGCCCCATTGTAGTTCCCGGGCAGCCGCGCGCCCGTCCCCTGCGCCGCGGCCCCCGAAGCGAGCCCTACCAGCGCGAGCCCCGCCACCAGCCATCGACGCATAAACTCTCTCTCGTTTCAAAGTACACAACGAAGCCTCACACAGAGACACGGAGGGGCACTGCGAGGCACAGAGAACGCCTTTTTCGTTCTTTCAGTTCCCTCTGTGGCTCTGTGTGAGGCCTACCGTTCCGCCTACAGCCCCGCCGTCCGCTCCTGAATCGACCTCACCTCCCGCGTCCGGCTGCGCAGCGCACTGATCGCATCGGCGGCGGCGTTGGCGGCGGACATCGTGGTGATGTACGGGATGCCGTACTGGATCGCCGCGCGGCGGGTGGCGTAGTCGTCGTACTGGCTCTGCTTGCCGAGCGGGGTGTTGATGAGCAGCGCCACGTCGCCCGAGATGATGTGGTCCACCATGTTGGGGCGCGCCTCGTTCACCTTGAAGACGCGCTCGCACGGCACGCCGCGGCTGCGCAGGTAGCGCGCGGTCCCCTCGGTGCCGGCGATGCGGAAGCCCATGTCGTGCAGCCGCCGCGCGATGGGCGTCACCGTGGCCTTGTCGGGATCGTTCACCGTGATGATGACGCGCCCGTCCTTGGGAAGGTGCGTCCCCGCCGAGATCTGCGCCTTTGCGAACGCCATCCCGAACGAGTCGTCGAAGCCCATCGCCTCGCCCGTGGAGCGCATCTCGGGGCCGAGCAGCGGGTCCACCTCGGGGAGCTTGTTGAAGGGGAAGACGGCCTCCTTCACCGCCACCCCGCCCACCGGGATCTCCTCCGGCAACCCGAAGCTCGCCAGCTTCTCCCCCACCATCAGCCGCGCCGCGATCCTTGCCAGCGGCACGCCGGTGGCCTTGGAGACAAAGGGCACCGTCCGCGACGCGCGCGGGTTCACCTCCAGCACGTACACCACGCCACCGTAGACGGCGTACTGCACGTTGATCAGCCCGATCACCCCCAGCCCCAGCGCGAAGCTGCGGGTGTGCTCGCGCATCTCCTCGATCTGCGCGTCGGTGAGCATGAAGGGCGGCAGCACGCACGCCGAGTCGCCGGAGTGGATCCCCGCCTCCTCGATGTGCTGCATCACCCCGCCGATCACCACCGTCTCGCCGTCGCACAGCGCGTCGACGTCGGCCTCGAAGGCGTCCTCCAGGAAGCGGTCGATGAGCACGGGCCGCTCGTGGCTCACGCTCGCCGCCGTCTGGAAGTAGTGCCGCAGCCCCTCCTCCTCGTACACGATGCGCATCCCCCGCCCGCCCAGCACGTAGCTGGGGCGCACGAGCACGGGGTAGCCCACCCGCTCCGCGATCTCCGCCGCCTGCTCAACCGACACCGCCAGGCCGTTGGGCGGCTGCTTGACCCCCAGCTCGCGGGCCAGCGCCTCGAAGCGCTCGCGGTCCTCCGCCCGGTCGATCGCCTCGGTCGGCGTGCCGATGATCTTCACCCCCAGGCGCTCCAGCGGCTCGGCGAGCTTCAGCGGCGTCTGCCCGCCGAGCTGCACGATCACGCCATCCGGCTGCTCCAGGCGCACGATCTCCAGCACGTCCTCCAGCGTCAGCGGCTCGAAGTACAGCTTGTCCGAGACGTCGAAGTCCGTGGAGACCGTCTCCGGGTTGGAGTTGACCATGATCGACTCCCACCCGGCGTCGCGCAGGGCGAGCGCGGCCTGCACGCAGCAGTAGTCGAACTCCACCCCCTGCCCGATCCGGTTGGGCCCCGATCCCAGGATCACCACCTTGCGCCGCTCCGAGCGCTCGGACTCGTTCTCCTCCGCGTAGGTGGAGTACAGGTACGGCGTCATCGCCGGGAACTCACCGGCGCAGGTGTCCACGCGGTTGTAGATGGGGTGGATCTTCATCCCCCAGCGCCGCTCGCGCACCGCGTCCTCGGTATCGCCGCGCAGGCGGGCGAGCTGCACGTCGCTGAAGCCGAAGCGCTTCATGCGCAGCATCTCGACGGGCGTCACCTCGGGGAGTGCCGCGTACGCCCGCTCGGCGTCCACCAGTTGCGCGAGCTGCGCCACGAACCACGGGTCGACCGCCGTGAGCGACGACACCTCTTCCTGCGAGAAGCCCTGCTCCAGCGCGCGCTTCATCTGGAACGCGCGCTCCGGCGTGGGTCGGCGCAGGGCGCGGCGCAGCGACTCGTCCGTCTCGTCCGGCACGCGGTCGTCGGCCAGCGAGCCCGTCTCCCATCCGCTGCGCCCGATCTCCAGCGCGCGGATCGCCTTCTGCCACGCCTGCTTGAAGGTGCGCCCGATGGCCATCGACTCCCCCACCGCCTTCATCTGCACGCCCAGCGTGGCGTCGGCGGCGGGGAACTTCTCGAAGGCGAAGCGCGGGAACTTGACCACCACGTAGTCCAGCACCGGCTCGAACGACGCGGGCGTGGTCTGGGTGATGGCGTTCGGCAGCTCGTCCAGCGTGTAGCCCACGGCCAGCTTCGCCCCGATGCGCGCGATGGGGTACCCCGTCGCCTTGGACGCCAGCGCGGAGGAGCGTGACACGCGCGGGTTCATCTCCACCACCAGCAGCTCGCCGTCGGCGGGGTTCACGGCGAACTGGACGTTGCACCCCCCCGCCTCCACCCCGATCTCGCGGATGATGGCGATGGCGGCGTCGCGCATCTTCTGGTACTCCACGTCGGTCAGCGTCTGCGCGGGCGCCACCGTGATGGAGTCGCCGGTGTGCACGCCCATGGGGTCGAAGTTCTCGATGGAGCAGATGATGACGACGTTGTCCGCCCCGTCGCGCATCACCTCCAGCTCGAACTCCTTCCACCCGATCACCGAGCGGTCCACCAGCACCTCGCTCACGGGCGACAGGTCGATGCCGCGGCGCACCTGCTCCTCGAACTCGGCGCGGTTGTACGCGATCCCGCCCCCCGTTCCACCCATGGTGAACGACGGGCGGATGATGGCGGGGTAACCGGTGTCCTCCACGATCCGCAGCGCCTCGTCCAGCGAGCGCGCGAACCCCCCGTGCGGCAGCCGCAGCCCGATCCGCGAGATCGCCTTGGAGAACTCGCTGCGGTCCTCCGCCATGCGGATGGCGCGCGCGTTGGCGCCGATCAGCTCCACACCGTGCCGGGCCAGCACGCCGGTGTCGTGCAGCTCCAGCGCCACGTTAAGCGCCGTCTGCCCGCCCATGGTGGGGAGGATGGCGTCGGGCTTCTCCTTCTCGATCACCCGCTCCACCCATTCGGGTGTGATGGGCTCGATGTAGGTGGCGTCGGCGAGGTCGGGGTCGGTCATGATCGTGGCCGGGTTGCTGTTGACCAGGATCACGCGGTACCCCTCCTCGCGCAGCGCCCGTACGGCCTGCGTCCCGCTGTAGTCGAACTCGGCCGCCTGCCCGATGACGATGGGCCCGGAGCCGAGGATCAGGATGCTCTGGAGGTCGGTGCGCTTGGGCATCAATCTGTGCGTGCGCGCGCCGGCCCATCCGCGGTCGGACGAGCCGGCGCGTGGTGCCGGACGGAGTTGTCGGTCAGGGGGGAATATAGGAGGTGAGCTTGCGGGGGGAAAGACGGACGGCGCGGAAACGCGGCGCGCCTGTCCGACAGAGGGAGTGACGCAGGAAGGGGTCTTCGTCGCTACCCTCCGGAGGCTGAAATGGCTAAGCAGATCACGTGCATCAACAAGAACGACCGCGAGAGCAAGTACGAGCGCATCACGCACGTCGGCGGCGCAGGGTGGAAGCATACGCAGCAGGCCGCCATCAGCAATATCGAGGGCGACCATGAGTCGTACTACGTGAGCCAGGACGGCGAGAAGGTGGACGTCGTCGTGGCGACTCGAAACGGGGTCAAGTACCTGAAGACGAAGGCCGACGACAGCGAACCGAACAACCTCCTGAGCCTGAAGGAGTGCCCCTGAACGTCGCGCAGGAACGCCGGCCGGCCGGCGTTTTGCCCGTGGCGGTTCACGAAGCCGCACGCTCTTCCGCCCCCCCGAAGAGCGTGCGGCGCCGCGTCTGGGAGGTTCTGGAACCGGCGCGGCCGGGTGACGCGCTCAGCCGCCGGTTCGACCTTTTCATCCTCACCCTTATCGCGGCAAACGTCGCGGCCATGGTCCTGGAGTCCGTCCAGCCGATCAGGACGAGCTTCGGAGCCGCGTTCGCCGTTTTCGAGGCGTGCTCCGTTCTCGTGTTCCTGGCGGAGTACGCCGCCCGCCTGTGGTCGTGCGTGGAAGATCCGGAGTTGAGCGGAGCCGTGCGCGGACGGCTGCGTTGGGCGATCCGGCCCCTCTCGCTGGTAGACCTGCTGGTAGTAGCGCCGTTCCTCCTGACGCTCGGCATGGCTGACGCGCGCGTGCTGCGGGTGCTGCGGCTGTTCCGGCTCGTATGCGTGCTCAAGGCCGGCAGGTACCTGGCGGCTCTGAGGCTCTTCCGGTGCGTGGTGCAAGCCAAGCGCGAGGAACTGGGCATGAGCATCGCGCTGACATCCGTGCTGCTCGTCGTCGCCTCATCGGTGATGTACTTCGCCGAGAACGAGGCGCAACCGGACAAGTTCTCCAGCATTCCTGCGAGCATGTGGTGGGCCGTCGCCACCCTCACTACCGTGGGCTATGGCGACGTCTATCCCGTGACCGCCCTGGGACGTGTGGCGGGCGGATGCCTTGCGCTTCTCGGCGTCGGATTGTTCGCGCTCCCCACCGCCATACTCGGCGCGGGCCTGGTGGAAGCGGCCCAGGGCTCACGCATCCCGCAGGCATGCCCCCACTGCGGAAAGCCGGCGCGCTGACCAGCGTTCGATAGTTGGCGGCGGGAGAGTAGCACAGCGTGCGGACAGCCGCGCCACGCTAGCAATCTCCGACCGCGGACGGGCCAGAGCCGCGTTTGCGACCGAACTGATCTGGTCCGTGTGGTGACGCAACGACCGGGATCCGCGCCTCAACGGTTGTCGAAGCACTCCTCAGACAGTACCGTGTCCGCCGATCTCCGGGGCAACACCGCGCCAGCACAGCGGGGGGTGCCACCCGGGACGCGGCCACGCGCCGTAGCTGTTGCTCTCGCAATCAGAACCGGCGGCGCACTGACGAAAGGGGTAGGAGGTGGGCGCTTGAAGCTGCACGAGCTGGACTGGCAGGAGGTGCTGGAAGCGCTGCCGCGGTGGGAGGCGCTCTCGCCCGCGGCGCGGCGCGCGTTCATCGGGATCCGCCCGGGGCAGGGCTTCACGCTCGAGTCGCTCGATGGGGGAGCCGAGCTGCGGGACGCCGGGCTGCTCGTGGCCCCCACCGGCCGCGGCACCCTGTACGCGCTGGACTCCAGACTTCGCCCGCTGCTGATCGCGCTGCGGGCGGCGGACCGGCTGGCGCCGCTCTCCGAGCCGGCGCTGCGGCAGGCGTACCTGGACGACCAGATGAACTCGCTCCAGGCGCTCCGCATCGCCGCGCCCGGACGCGGCTATTACGAGCCGCGCGACCGCAAGCTGGCGGCCGAGGTGGTGTCGTCCGTCGCGTGGCTGCGCGGCTTCCTGGCGGCCGGGTCTCACGCGGAGATGATGAAGTGGGAAGAGGCGCGGATGACGGCGGAGGACCGCCCGCGCCTGGTGTTTCCCGCCGTGGCCGCGGCGCTGCGCGCGCTCGTGACGGAGCTGGCCCGCCATCCGCGCGGGGTGCCGCTGAGCAAGATTCGCGAGCTGGTGCCGGAGACGAGCCCGCACAACCTCACCGCGGCGTTGGCCGCGGGACTGCGCTACCTGCTCGTGTTCGTCTCCATGAGGCGAGACGCGAGCGTGGTGGTGGGGCTGCTCCCCGGAGTGGCCGTGCGCGCGGCGGGCCCGCTGCCGCCGCCCGGGCCGGTGCAGGCGGGGGAAGTCTTCGCGGCGCCGTTCCGGGTGGGCGACATGGTGGCGGTACTCGTGGAGGCGGCAACGGAGCCCATCGCACTCCGTGCCGCGGACCGGTCGATGTACGTGCGCTCGCAACGGGCCATCGCCGCGCGCCTTGCCACGGCCCCGTCGTGGGTGGAGCGCTTCGCCTCCACAGGATACCCCCTCATAACCGGCAAGGCCGGGGCGGGAGAGGGCGACTCCGCGGACGCCACCAAGCGCATCGAGTCCGCGGCCGAGCTGGCGAGCTTGCTGCGGCTCGCGCGCGTGGAATCTTCCGGCGGGCGCCTGCAATACGCTTCCACCCGCTCCGGCCGCGCCTGGCTCAACGTTGGCGCGGGGGAGCGGCTCAAGGCGGTGCTGTCCGCGCTGCGCGCGCTTTCTCAGCGCGTCCCGTCCGCGCACGGGAGCGCGGGCGGACCGGACTTTTTCGGCGCGCCGCTAGGGTTTGCGGTGGACGGCGCGAAGATCGACTTGCGGGACGCGCTCTCGGCCGCCTTTCTCTCGGTTCCGGCTGGCGAAATGGTTTCCGCGACCGACTTCATCCACTACCACGCGCGGGAGCGCAATCCATTCCTGGGGGCTGAGGGACCTCTGCTACCAGCCAGCCACTACTGGCGCGGCACCCCCCATACGGTCGAGGGGTGGGAGAACGCGTGGGGCGGCATGCTCCTGGGCTTCCTGGCGAGCAGACTCGTCCCGCTGGGATGCGCCACGCTGGCCCAGGCGGGGAAACACGACGTTGCGTTCGGGCTTACCGACGCGGGACGGTACCTGCTCGGCGAGGCGGAAGACTTCGAGATACCGGCCGAGCCCGGCGGCGGTGACGTGGTGGTGCAGCCCGACTTCGAGGTCGTCTTCCTTGCGCCCGCGCCGCACGCGGAGGCGGAGCTGGGCCGCATGGCGGAGCGGACGGGCTCGGGAGTGGGCGCGATCTTCCGCCTGACCCGCGCCTCGATTTTCCGCGCGGCGGAGCAGGGGATGTCCGCCGATCAGGTGCTGGATACGCTGCGATCGGCTTCGCGCGGCGAGATCCCCGCCAACGTCTTGCGGCAGGTGCGGGACTGGGTGCAGTCCGCGCGGACGGTGCACATCGCCCCCGCCGTCCTCATCAACTGCCCCGATGCGGAAACGGCGGCCCGGGTGCGGGCGCTGGGCGGCGCGCACGTGACTCCGGTGAGCCCCACGCTGCTGCGCCTGGACGGCGACGCAAAGATGCATGCCGCTCTCGTCAAGCGCCTGCGCGAACGCGGGATTTTCGTGGCGTCTACGTAGAGCGGAGATGTACGCCGCGATGGTCGAGCTCCACCGCCTTCGCAAAGGCGGATGCTCTGGAAGTCGGCGCGCACGATAGCTGACTCTGTCGTGGACACGCGCCAGCGTGCCGATGGCGCGCCCACCGATTACTTTGGACTGTATGCCACCTCGAAATCGTACTGAACTACCCGCGCGCCGTGGCCGCAAGCCCACACCGCGCCTGCTGCAGCTCCGCATCGCTCTGGCGGAGATCGAGCCGCCGATCTGGCGCCGCGTACGCGTGCCGGACGCATACACGCTCCACCAGCTGCACCGTGTGATCCAGATGGCGTTCGGATGGCTGGACTACCACCTGTACAGCTTCGAGATCGGCGAGCGCCGCTTCGAAGCGCCCCACGAGGATGCGGAAGACGAAGATTCGACGGCCGTGCGGCTGCGCGACCTGGGGCTGGGCAACGGCGCGCGGTTCACCTACACGTACGACTTCGGCGACGACTGGGTGCACGAGATCGATGTGGAGGGCGTGTCCATCGCCGCGCCGATGGACGATCAGATGCTCCCGGAGCTGGACGCGGGGGACCGCGCAGGACCGCCCGAGGACTGCGGCGGACCGCACGGCTATGCGGAGATGCTCCAAGCCCTCGCAGATCCGCATCACCCGGAGCACAAGACCTATCTCCTCTGGTCGGGCGACTACGATCCCGAACGGTTCGACGTGCGCACCACCCGCAACAATCTGGCGCTGGCCGCGGCGTGGGGCGCCATCTGAGCAAGGCTCCGTCCGGCCGTCAGTGATCCGCGCATCCAGCACGGAACAGAGGTTCACGGCTGGCTGTGGTCGTGCAGAAGCAGCCGACGTCTGGCGCCCCCTTCCCTTCCAGCTAAATTCTGGCGCCGCTCGTTCAACGTCCGCAGACGAATTCGGTGAGGAACGCGTGACACAGTACGACACCATCGCCCTCGACTATCAGAAGATCTCCGCCGCCGTGCCGCTCCGGGACGCCGAGTGGTACTCGCTGCGCCTCCGCCTCGGTGACCTCACCGGTCTCTCCGTCCTGGACCTGGCCTGCGGCGACGGAATGGGCACTCGCCTCATCAAGCGGTGGGGGGCTGCGCGCGTGGTGGGCGTCGACATCTCACCGCAGATGATCGCGCTTGCGCAGCAACAGGAGGATGCGCAGCCTCTCGGCATCGAGTACCGTGTCGCGGATGCCGCGACGCTGGGTGCAATCGGCCCGTTTGATCGTGTCGCGGCCGCGTACCTCCTGCACTATGCGGAGAGCCGCGAGCGACTGCACCAGATGGCGCAGACGGTCTACGACAACCTCGCGCCTGGCCAGCCCTTCGTGGCGAGCATCGCCAATCCGCTCCGGCCGCCGCAACCCGTCGTCGACCACCGCAAATACGGCTTCAGCTTCCGCCTCCTGGACGAAACCCTCAACGAGGGCGCAAACCTCCGCGGCACGCTGTTCCTCGGTGAGAAAACGGTGGAGTTCGACTTCTACTGGTGGCCCTGGGAAGTGTACGAGGAGGCATTCCGAAGCGCGGGATTTTGCTCGTGCAAAATCGAGCCTTTCCTGATCCCTCCAGATTCGGAACACAAGCGCGGTCAGGGCTTCTGGGACGAATACCTCGCCGCACCCTCTGCGATGCACGTCCTCTGCGAGAAGTAAGAGCCACAATTGCGACACTCGCGCTATGGGGGACCCCGGCTAGCAGCGAACCGACAACCTCCTGAGTTTGCTGGAGTTCAGGTTGCCGCGAGGTAGCGCCCACAAACTCCGCAATACACCTGCAGCCGGGGGCCCTCGGAACACGACGACTCCCGGAAACCTGTGCGGCCAGACAAGCTTGCGTCCCGGTGGCAAGCGCACTTGCGGCCGGGGGAATGGTTCGCTCTACTGATGCGCAGACGTTGCGCCCCCCCCCGAGCCGAGGCCGATCCTTCGCGCGTCCTGAAGCGTCTTACGTTGCGCCACGCTAGCCGTGGGAATCCAACGACCCCGCCTCTGCACCCCTCCCGACCAACCAGGTGCCACGCGCATCCCAAAGGAGCTCACGATGCTTGCTTCCATGGCGCTGAAGAACTTCACTTCCTTCAAAGAGGCGACGTTTGAGTTCGCGCCAGGACTCAACGTGTTCGTAGGAGAGAACGGAACCGGAAAGACCCACGCTCTCAAGCTCGCGTACTCCGCGATCTACGTGCTCGCGCGGGGTGCCGCGCACGTCGCGGTGTCTCGCCCAAGCAGAACACATCTCCAGAGCAGCATCGCCCAGAAGCTTGTGGCGGTGTTTCGTCCAGACGACCTCGGTCGGCTCGCACGAAGAGATCGGCGAGGGCGGCAGCGCTCTACCGTTGCGTGCCGCTTCGACCAGCCTGTACACGATTTCGACTTCTCGTTCAGCACGATCAGCAAAGAGGAGGTATTGATCGACAAGACACCGTCCGCTTGGATTGACCGGCTGCCCGTGTATCTCCCCACCCGCGAACTCCTCACACTCTATCCAGGTTTCGTTTCGCTGTACGAAACGAGCTATCTTCCCTTTGACGAGACATGGCGAGACACCAGCGTTCTCCTCGGCGCGCCGCTAGCCCGAGGCCCCAGGGAGCGGCAGATTAAGGCGCTTCTCGAGCCGCTCGAAAAGGCGATGCAAGGCAAGGTGGAGACGGACAAAGCCGGAAGGTTTTATCTGAACTCCAACGGTGTGAGCATGGAGATCCACCTCGTTGCGGAAGGCCTACGAAAGCTCGCGATGATCGCCAGGCTGATCGCGACCGGGTCGCTCGTAGACAAGGGGTTTCTCTTTTGGGACGAGCCGGAATCGAATTTGAATCCGAAGACGATCAAGGTGATCGCTCGTACAATTCTTCACCTTGCCAACAGCGGTATCCAGGTATTCATCGCCACGCACAGTTTGTTTCTGCTGCGGGAGATCAGCATACTCCTCCAATCCAATGATTTCAGCGGAACGGCCACGCGCTTCATCGGGCTCCACCGCAACGTGAGTGGCGTAGTAGTCGATCAGGGACGCACAGCAGACGACATTGGGCACATCGACGCGCTGGAAGAGGAGCTGAGTCAATCTGACCGTTACATGGACGCCGAGGTCGGTTGATGCCCGTGATCACTGAAGGTCGGTTGAGCTTCACCTTCCCGGCCAATTGGACCGCGACTAAGTTTGACGAGTGGAGCTTCTACCGAAACCAGTTCCAGGGAATTTGCGGAGGAGCCAAGGCGATCGACATCCTCGCGATTGAGCAAGACTGCTGCTGGCTCATCGAGATCAAGGATTACCGACACCAGCGCCGCACGAAAAGCGGACATGTGGCGGAGGAGGTCGCGAGCAAGGTACGCGACACCCTCGCCGCACTCGCCGCGGCTCGCGTCAACGCCAACGACGCGACGGAGCGTGCCACAGCTCAAGCGGCGCTCCGTCGTGATCGGATTCGTGTCGTTCTGCACCTGGAAGCGGCAGGTCGCACATCGAAGTTGTTCTCCCCTTCTCTCGATGCTGCTAACGTTCTGCAGCGCCTCAAACAGTGCCTGAAGCCAGTCGACCCACACCCTCGTGTGTGCTCTAGCGCCCGAATGGCCGGGTGCGATTGGAACGTAGCTTAGCGACCAAAACAATCCACACTGCACCGTGGAACTCATCGCCATGTGCTCGGCGGCGAGCGTCTCCGCCGCAACTCCTCTGTAGAATCCATGATGCGCGGACCCTGCCGAACCTCAGCGTTCAAATGACGGAACTCTCTCGGCTCGCTGTACCGCCGGCCGAACCGTCCAACGGCCCGTACACCCCCCTCGGCCCCATCGGCCTCTCGCTCTCCGGCGGGGGGTACCGGGCGGCGGGGTTCCACCTGGGGGTGCTGGGGCTGCTGAGCGAGGTGGGGCTGCTGCGCAATGTGGCCGCGCTCTCCACCGTCTCGGGCGGGACGATCGTGGGGATGAAGTGGGTCGTGTCGCTGCTGGACGGGGTGGCGTTCGACGAGTTCCGCGAGCGGTTCCGCGCGTGGCTGACGGCCACCAACGTGGTGCGTGAGGCGCTGGGGCGGCTCACGTCGCACCCGCGCGGGGATGTGCGCTCCAATCCGAGCCTGATCCGCTGCGCCGCGGCCGTCTACGCCGCACCCAACTTCCTGGGCGACCGGCGCCTGGGCGAGGTGCTCGACGGCGAAGGGATCCCGGCCGAGATCATCTTCAACTCCACCGAGTTCCGCAGCGGCCTCGATTTCCGCTTCCGCCGCAGCCGCAATCCTGACGTGAGGGTCGGCAACGGCAACTTCCCGGTGCCGCACGACGTGGCCGCGCAGGTCAGGCTGGCGGACGTGGTGGCAGCATCGTCGTGCTTCCCCGGGGGCTTTGAGCCGATCCTCTTCCCCGACGAGTTCCATTGGGCGCCGGGCGTGCTGGAGCGCGTCCGGCAAGAGCTGGGGACGAAGTTCGAGCCGGCGCTCCCGCTGATGGACGGCGGCATCTACGACAACCAGGGGGTGGAGAGCGTCGTCCGCGCGAACGAGCACGGCGAGGCCGACACCCTGCTGATCTCCGACACCAACACGCGGCAGGCGGCGCTGTATGTCACCCCTCCCGCGCCACGCCGCGGATGGTTCACGCTGCGGATGGCTGCATGGGCCGGGCGGCTGCTCTTTGTGCTGGCGGCAGCATCGGTGGCGGCGCTGGGGGTGCACGCGTGGCGGGAGCGGAGCGGGAACGGATGGCAGTGGCAGGACATCCTGGTGTACGTGGTGCCGGGGATCCTGTGCATCGCCACCATCGCGGCGCTGATCGAGGCGCGGCGGACGGCGCTGGAGGTACGGACGCGCCTGCGCACGCAGGTGCAGATCGCCCACGCCTGGAAAGACCTGCGCGATCTGACGCTCACCGAGGCCATGGTCCTGGTGGAGTTGCGCGCGCTGTCTCTGCTCTCCCTCACCTCCAACGTGTTCATGAAGCGGGTGAGGGGGCTGGTTCAGGCCAGCGTCTTCGGCAACCCGCGTTACGAGAAGAAGCGGGCGATGGTGCTGCTGTACGGCCTCGACGAGCCCCACCCGAAGCTGTACGGCGAGGTCCCCTGGCTGCGCCCCTCGCAGCAGCTGGTGGACGCGGTGCGCCGCGTTGACACGATGTCCACCACTCTCTGGTTCGACTCCCCCGGGCAGCTCCCCACGCTGGAGCGCGTCGGCGCGGCCACGGCCACCTTCTCGCTCCTGCGCCTCATCGTGGAGCGGCACGGCCCCGATGGCGGCCCGGCCGGCTCGCCGGTCCGCGAGCTATTCGACCGGTTGCGCGGCAAGTGGGACGGCTACAACGCTACCGCCTGAAACCGCGGCTCATGGCGAAACGGGGGCGGACCGGTCATCCGGTCCGCCCCCGTCGCTCTTCCCTGCACGAATCTCAGCGCGGTCCACTCAGCGACTCGTCGAGCCAGAGGACCAGCCGCTCCAGCATCGTCTCGTCCTTGTCGATCACCTGCCGCGCGCCGGCGTCGTGGGCGCGCGAGTGGAGCTCCGGCGCGCGCGACCCGGTGACGAACGCAATGGGCACGCTCGCGAACGCGGGGAGGGTGCGCAGGGCGCGGCAGCACTCCACGCCGTCGCGGCCGGGCATGTCGTTGTCCAGCAGCACGGCGTCGGCGCGGCCGCTGTCTCGCTCGGCCCACCCCAGCAGGTCGTCGCCGCTGGCGAAGGGGAGCACCTCGAACCCGCGGCAGCGCAGCACCGATGAGAGCAGGTACCCCTGGTCCGGGTCGTCGTCGGCGAACGCGATGCGAAAAGCTTGCGGCATAACCAGGGCGTCAGGGGGCAGGACGGTTGCCCCCACACGGATGGCAAGGTCCGGCCCACCGCGCATGCGCAGCCAAGTCGTTGCAGGAACCATCTTTGGGAGAATACGTCCGAAATCATCGTTGTTCCGGTACGGGAACAGGTGCGCCCGATTGGGAACATCCGTGGGTGGTTCCTGGATGCGGAGGGCCCCCTCCCCCGCTCGTCACCTAGCGGCCCCTCCCCCAACAACTACCTGGGGGAGGGGCGCTGCCGTGAATTGGTCTGCGGGTGCGTGGGTCGTCGCGGGGGAGAGCACGGGGAGCACGCGGGGCGGCCCCTACCAGATCGGGCGAGAGGGGCGGGGGTCGGCGCGGGGGAAAGGGCGGGCAGACACGCAGCTCTGCCCTACGAGTGTCGGTGCGTGGGGCGGGGGTCGCGGTGGCGGGTAGGGTGGGCGCGATAAATCGCGCCCCTACGAGGCATCCGCGCGGCACACGCAGTTCCAGCCCCCTCTCTCGATAACAGAGGGCGCAGCCCTCTCCTGTTATCGGGAGAGGGGGCTGGCGAGTGTAACGAGCCGGGGGTGAGGGCCCCTCACACCTCCCCCCGCAGCGCCTCCACCGCCGCCGCCACCTCCGGCGCGTCCGCCAGCGGGACGCCGGCGCGAAGGGCGTCTTCGGCGGCGCCTGCGAGGTGGGAGAGCTCGGTGAAGCCGTAGCCGGCGGAGGTGCCGCGCAGCTTGTGGAGGTGGCGCCGCACCGCCTGCGCGTCTCCCGCCGCGAGGGCGGCCTCCAGGTCGGCGAGGCGCGCGGGGAGGCCGGCACGGAAGCGGGCGCGGAGCGGGCCCCAGAACTCGTCCTCCGACGTGTCGGCGGGGGTGGGGGGCGGCGCGGGGGCGGCGGCGCGGCGGCGGGCCTCGGCCACGGCGTCGTCCACGCGAGCGACGAGCTGGTCCGGCTCCACCGGCTTGGCGACGTGCCCGTCGAAGCCGGCCGCCAGGGCGCCCGCGCGGTCCGCCTCGCCCACGGCGGCGGTGAAGGCGAGCACTGGGGTGCGGCGCAGCTCGTCGCGCGCGCGGAGCTCGCGGAGCACCTCGGCGCCGGTGCGGTCGGTGAGGTTCAGGTCCAGGAGCACGGCGAGCGGGCGCGCGGAGACCAGCCGCTCCGCCACGCCGGCGCAGCCGTCGTCGGCGTGCACGGTGTAGCCGGAGCGCTCCAGCACGGCGGCCACGAAGGCGCGGATGTCCTCGTCGTCGTCCACCACGGCCACCGACTCGCCGCGGGTGTCGCGCTGGGCGAGGGGGAGCGCAGGGGCGGCGGCCGGGCGGGCGGAGGCGTCCGCCTGGGGGAGCGCGATCCAGAAGGTGCTCCCCGCGCCCACGCGCGAGCGCACCCCGATGCGGCCACCCATCGCCTCGGTGAGGTCCTTTGCGAGCGCCAGCCCCAGCCCCGCCCCCGACACCCGCGTGCCCGGGTGGTGAATGCGCGAGAACTCGCGGAAGATCAGCTCCTGGTCGGCCTCGGTGAGCCCGGGGCCCTCGTCCCGCACGTCCAGGCACACCTCGCCGCCATCCTCGCGCACCGACACCTCCACCTCGGTGCCGGAAGCGGAGTACTTGATGGCGTTGTCCATCAGGTTCAGCAGCACCTGCCGCAGCCGCCCCGCGTCCGCCAGCGCCAGGGGAGCGCCGCCGTCCGAGAGGCGCAGCGTGATCCCGCGGTCGGCGGCGACGGTGTGCAGCGAGTCCACCACCGCCGCGGCGACCTGCCCCGCGTGGACGGCGACCAGCGTCACCTCCAGCGTCCCCGCCTCGACCTTGGTGAGGTTGAGGATGTCGTTGACGACGTGCAGGAGGTGGCGCGCGCTGCGGTGGATGATGTCGACGTACTCGCGCCGCCGCTCGGGGCTCACCTCGCGATCGTCGGCGGCGAGGAGGGCGGCGAAGCCCAGGATGGAGCTGAGCGGCGTGCGGAACTCGTGCGCCACGTGGCCTACGACGCGGGCGCGCGCCTCGGCCACGCGCTCCGCCTCCGCCAGGCGGGCGCGCAGCTCCGCGATCTCGTCGTGCGCCACGGCGCTCTGCGGGGCGCTCACAGGCTGACGTCCGGCATGCCGTGCTTCTTCCTTCGCTGCCACAGCACTTTCCGCGAGATGCCGAGCTGCTCGGCGGCGGCGCTGACGCTGCCGCCCAGGTCACGCAGGGTCGACTCGATGTACATCCGCTCCACCTCGTCCAGCGTGAGCCCGCGGGGCACCTGGAGCGCGTTGGTGACCGCAGCCGGCGCGGCACCCGCGGACGCCAGCTCGCCGATCTGCATCACGGGGCCGCGCGAAAAGATCATCGACCTCTCGATGACGTTGCGCAGCTCGCGCGCGTTCCCCGGCCAGTCGTGTGCCTGCAGCCGCTGCACCCCCGCCGCGTCGATGGCGGGCACCTGCTTGCCGAAGTACTCCGCGGCGCGCTTGGTGAAGTGCCGCGCGACCTCCGGGATGTCCGAGCGGATGTGGCGCAGCGAGGGGAGGACCTGCGAGGCCACGTTCAGCCGGTAGAAGAGGTCCTCGCGGAAGCGCCCGGCGCGCGCGTCGGATGCGAGGTCCACGTTGGTGGCGGCCACCACGCGCAGCGTCACCGACTGCTCCTGCGTGGAGCCGATGCGCCGAAAGGTGCGGCTCTCCAGGAAGGAGAGGAGCTTGGCCTGCAGCTCCAGCGGCATTGACCCGATCTCGTCCAGCAGCAGCGTCCCGCCGTCGGCGACTTCCACCAGCCCGCGCTTGGTCTGGCGTGCGTCTGTGAAGGCGCCGCGCTCGTAGCCGAAGAGCTCCGCCTCCAGGAGCTGGGCCGGGAGGGCGGCGCAGTTGACCTCCACGAAGCGGCGTGCGGCCTGCCCGCTGGCGCCGTGGATTGCGCGCGCTACCAGGTTCTTCCCCGTGCCGCTCTCGCCCAGGAGGAGCGCGGAGATCTGGCCCACGGATGCCACCTGGTCCACGAAGTTCCTCACCTCCTGCACCAGCGGGTGCGAGCCGACGATGCCATGGCGGTCGAACTTCGCCGCCGTGACGGAGGTGAGCAGCTCCTGGGCGGGCACCTGCTCCAGGGCGCGGCGGATCCGCGTCTCCAGCGCCTTGGGCTCGATGGGCTTGGTGACGAAGTCCGTGGCCCCGGCTTGCAGCGCCGTCTCCGCATCCCCCTCCGTTCCTCGCGCGGTGGCGATGATGACGGGGAGCGACGGCGCGAACTCCCGCACGCGCCGCGTAAAGGTGATCCCGTCCATCGAGGGCATCACCAGGTCGCACACCACCGCGTCGGGTGCTTCGGCGCGGATCTCGTCGAGCGCCTCCTCCGGCCGCGTAAACCCCTTGGTGACGAAGCGCCGGCTCCGCTCAAGCTGCGCGGTCACCAGCGCCACCTGGTCGGGGTCGTCGTCGATGATGAAGATGGTGGGATTCATTGGCGGAACTGCAGGGATGAAGGGATGGGGGATGAGGGATGGGGGAGCGATGCGGGATCGGGTCGGTTACCTCATCCCTTCATCCTTGATCCCCCATCCCCTTTCCGTTCCCAGCGGTTGGCGTCGCGCACGCGGTACTTGCCGAGAGTGCGCGCCACGGCGTCGTCCAGGTCGATCCCCATCTGGTTCGCGAGGACGACGCACACGAACACCACGTCCCCCAGCTCCAGCGCGACGTCGCCCTCGGGCTCGTCGGCCTTCTTCTTCTTCGGGCCGAAGCGGTGGTTCAGCTCGCGGGCAAGCTCGCCCACCTCCTCGGTGAGGCGGGCCAGGTTCACCAGCGGGGGGAAGTAGCCTTCCTTGAACTGCGAGATGTACTCGTCGACCTGCTGCTGGACTTCGCGGATCTGCATTCGGTGCGGCTCTTCGGCGGGTAGGACCGGCAACCTACGTCCGTTCCCAAACGGAAACAAGACTCTCGTTCTCCGTTGCAGCCGCCCGCCCGCCGCCGGTACATTGACGGGGTGCGGAAGAATGCCTCCGTCCGCGCCATTTCGCGTGAAACGCCTCACGTGCCACCAACGAGCCCGACGGGAATGAGCCAGCCGCGCGTGGGGATCATCATGGGGAGCCGCTCGGACCGCGAGACGATGCTGGAAGCGGCCCGGGTACTGGATGAGCTGGGGATTGCCTACGAGATGGAGGTCGTCTCCGCCCACCGCACCCCGGACCGCATGTTCGCGTACGCCGAGGCGGCGGAGGGGCGCGGGCTGGAGGTGATCGTCGCCGGGGCAGGAGGGGCGGCGCACCTGCCCGGGATGACGGCGGCCAAGACGGTGCTTCCCGTGATCGGCGTCCCCGTCCTCTCCTCCACGCTCAACGGGGTGGACTCGCTCCTTTCCATCGTGCAGATGCCGCGCGGCGTCCCCGTCGCAACGGTGGCGATCGGCAAGGCGGGGGCGGCGAACGCGGGGCTCCTGGCCGCGCGCATCCTGGGAACGCGCGACCCCGAGATCCGCGACCGCCTGCGCACATTTGCCGAGCGCATGGCGGAGGACGCGCTGCGGGAGCCGGAAGCGTGACGCCGATCCTCCCCGGGTCCACCATCGGCATCGTGGGCGGCGGCCAGCTCGGGCGGATGTTCGCGCTGGAGGCGCGGCGGATGGGCTACCGCGTCGTCGTGTGGGACCCCGCCGCCGACTCCCCCGCCGCCGCCCTCGCCGACGAGTCCATCATCGCCCCCTTCCACGACGCTGATGCCGCGCTGGAGCTGGCCCGCCGCTCGGACGTGGTGACGCTGGAGTGGGAGAACGCGGACGTGGACACGCTACGCGCACTGGAGGCCGTCGTCCCCGTCCGCCCCGGCCCCGGCGTCCTGGAAGTGGCGCAGCACCGCATCCGCGAAAAGGATGCGGCCCGCCGCCTGGGCGTCCCCACCGCGGACTATCGCGCGGTCGGCTCGCTGGACGATCTGCACGCGGCGCTGGCGGAGATCGGCGTCCCCGCTGTGCTCAAGACGGCGCGCGGCGGCTACGATGGCAAGGGCCAGGCGGTGATCCGCGATCCCGCGGAGGCCGAAGCCGCCTTCCGATCCGTCGCGCCGGAGGGAGCGGAGCTGATCCTGGAGGCCTTCGTCCGCTTCCGCATGGAGATCTCGGTGGTCTGCGCGCGTGGGCCGGGCGGGGAGATCGCGTGCTTCCCCGTGGGTGAGAACGAGCACCGCGGCGGCATCCTCCACTCCACCGTCGCGCCGGCGCGCATCTCTCCCGAGCTGGCGGAAGAAGCGCGGCGGATCGCGTGCGCCCTGGCCGAGGGGCTGGAGGTGGTGGGGCTGCTGGCGGTGGAGATGTTCGTGGGCGAGGACGGCGTCGTGAGGATGAACGAGATCGCGCCGCGCCCGCACAATTCCGGGCACTACACCTGGGAGGCCTGCCCCGTGTCGCAGTTCGAGCAGCAGCTCCGCGCGGTGTGCGGGCTCCCGCTCGGCTCGGCCGATCTGCTGCGCCCGGCCGCCATGGTCAACCTGATGGGCGACGACGCCGGAACCGGGCTGGGGCGGGCGGGTACGGCTGATGTGATGGCGGTGCCGATGGCCGCCCTGCACCTGTACGGAAAGGCGGAGTCGCGCCCCGGCCGCAAGATGGGCCACGTGACGGCGCTGGGCGACACGGCCGACGAGGCGCTGGAGCGGGCGGACCGTGCCTGGCGGGCGCTGGTGAACAAGGTGCACACTGGAGCCCTTGCGCCGGCCCGCAGGTGAGGCAATTGTAGGATCAGCGGTACGACGCAGCACCCTCCTCTCACCGTCCTCCCGGGGATGCGCGCCCCGTCCCCGCCACGGGACGCAACCCGGCGCCGTGGAATGCCGCGATCGTGGCGTTCCGCCCGGCGCCTCACCTGAAACCCGCGTGTATCCCCTGGCGTAAACGTTTGGGAAGGCGCGGTGTACTGAGGACAGCGGCACGTGGCCCGCCGATTGCCTTGATCGGTGGGTGACCTTAGCAAGGGAGGCTCCGTGATCCTTCACTTCAACTTCGAAGAGCTCCGCGCGCTTTCGGCCGCGATCGAGCTCATGGCGACCGACAGTGGTCGCTTCGGTGCGGTTGCCGCACCGCCGGAGGGCGTGGCGAAGGTGGAGCAGCTCCTTCCCCGCCTCACCGGCGACTTCAGCATCGACTCGCTGGAAGACCAGCGCCGCGTGCGCGAGGCGGTCGGCATCCTGGTGACCGATCTCCACCGCCGGCTGGACGACAAGGTGCTGGAGTTCCATCCGGCGCACGAGGAGGCGGTCGCGCTCTACTTCGACTACGCGCACGGCCGCACCGTCCTCAACCGTCTGGACCGCATGGGCGCCCAGATGGAAGCGATCATCGACCTGATCGGCGACCACAGCGCCGCCGTCAACTTCCCGGACTGAAGCCCCGTCCGCGCGAACCAGGAGGCCCCGCACCCAACCATCGGTGCGGGGCCTTTTTTGCGCGCCGGAATGGGAGTTGCGACCGCTGGAGGGCTCACCCGCTGAAGGAGACGAGCATGGACCAGAACAACACCGGCGCCAACCAGGGCAACGAGGACACCCGCGCCGCGGAGGCCCACACCCAGAACGCGCACGACAACCTGGAAGCCCTCCGCGACCAGAACCGCCGCACCGAAGCCACCGCCGGCGACTCCGCCAACCACCCGGTTGGCCAGCAGGAAATCATCAGTAACAACGGCGCCAACATCACCTCGAATGCGACCGGCGGCGGTACCACCTCGACCGGCGCGCACACCTCTGGCAACACCGGAACGGCCTCCGAGGACAACTCACAGGCCGCCGCGAACGTCGCCAACGCGCAGGACAACCGCGACGCTCTCGCCGAGCAGAACCGGCGCACGGAAGAGACCACTCCGGACGCGGTGCGCGACCCCATCCGTCAGCCCGACAACCAGCGGTAGAGGCGGGCCCCCACCCCCGCTCGTCACCTCGCGGCCCCTTCCCCAATAACGACCTGGGGGAGGGGCGTACGCGTGGGTTGGTGCGCGCCGCAGGGGTCGAGGCACGCGGGCTCCCCCTCTCCCCGGCCCTCTCCCCCGCAAGCGGGGGAAAGGGTGCACTCCGCCCATGCCCCGGCATCTGTCGTAGGGGCGCGATTCATCGCGGCCGTGCCTGACGCTGCTCCGCCGCCGTCGTGAACACCAGAAATTGGTAGGGGCAGACCGGCGTGTCTGCCCTCCCCTGCCCCGCCTCCTGCCCCTGCCACGTACACCGACCTCGTAGGGGCCGCCCCAGCCCACCCCCGCTACGCGGTCCGCTCCGGACACCCGTAAAGCGAAGAGGCGCGGATCTCTCTCCGCGCCTCTGCGTCTCTGCGGACCCGCCGTTATAGGATGTACTTGCGCAAATCCTCGTCCTCCACGATCGCCTTGAGACGGCCGCGGACGGTGTCGCCGTCGATGTGGATCGTCTTCTGTTCGCGCTCGGGGAGCTCGAAGAGGATGTCCTCCAGGAGCGTCGTGAGCACGGTGTGGAGGCGGCGCGCGCCGATGTTCTCCATGCGGTCGTTCACCTGCGCGGCGATGCGGGCGATCTCGCGCACGCCCTCGTCGCTGAACTCCAGCGTCGCGCCGTCCGCCGCCACGAGGGCGCGGTACTGCGTGAGGAGCGCGTTCTTGGGCTCCTGTAGGATGCGGATGAAGTCCTCCTCCGTCAGCGCCTTCAGCTCCACGCGGATGGGGAAGCGCCCCTGGAGCTCGGGGATCAGATCGGACGGCTTCGACACGTGAAAGGCACCCGCCGCGATGAAGAGGATGTGGTCCGTCCTCACCATCCCGTACTTGGTCTGCACGGTAGAGCCCTCGACGACCGGGAGAAGGTCGCGTTGCACGCCCTCGCGCGAGACGTCGGGGCCCGGCGCGCCGCCGCGGTCGGTCGCGATCTTGTCGATCTCGTCCAGGAAGATGATCCCCATCTCCTCAACGCGGTCCAGCGCCTCGTTGATCACCTCGTCCATGTTGACCAGCTTGTCCAGCTCGTCCTGGAGGAGGATGCGGCGCGCCTCGGCCACGGTCACGCTGCGGCGCTTCGTCTTCTTGGGGAGGACGTCCTGCAGCATGTCCATCAGGTTGTTGTCCATCCCGCCGTCCATGCCGCCCATGGGGATCAGCATGTTCTCCAGGGGAAGGCTCTGCGTCACCTCCACCTCCACCTGGCGGTCCTCCAGCTTTCCATCCTTGAGGAGCTGGCGGAACTTGTCGCGCGTGCGCTCGCGGCGCTCCTTGACGCGGTCCTCCTCGGCCGCCACGCCGCCGGGGCCGGCCACGAACACGCGCGCCTTTTCGGTCTCCGTCGGCTCGGGCGGGGGCGCGCCGCCCTCCGGAAGGGGCGGGATCAGGAGGTCGAGGAGGCGATCCTCGACGCGCCCCTCGGCCAGCTCCTGCACGTCGTCCTCGCGGTCGGTGCGTACCATGTTGATGGCCACGTCCACGAGGTCACGGACCATCGACTCCACGTCGCGCCCTACGTAGCCGACCTCGGTGAACTTGCTCGCCTCCACCTTGATGAACGGCGCGCCGGCGAGCCGCGCCAGCCGCCGCGCGATCTCCGTCTTCCCCACCCCGGTGGGGCCGATCATGATGATGTTGTTGGGGACGATCTCCTCGCGGAGCTCCTCGTCCACGCGCTGGCGGCGCCAGCGGTTGCGCAGGGCGATGGCGACGGCCTTCTTGGCCTCGCCCTGCCCCACGATGTACTTGTCCAGCTCGGCCACGATGCCGCGCGGGGTCAGCTCGTCCAGCCAGGGCTGGGGCTCGGCCGCGTCTTCGCGCGGTGCTTCGGTCTCTTGCGTCGCCACGTCAGTCCAGCTCCAGAACCGTAATGTTGCGGTTCGTGTAGATGCAGATGTCTCCCGCGATCTCCAGCGCGCGCCGCACGATCTCGGCCGCGGGGAGGTCGGAGTGGTCCTTGAGCGCGCGGGCCGCCGCCAGCGCGTACGACCCGCCCGAGCCGATCGCGACCACGTCGTCGTCGGGCTCGATCACGTCGCCGTTGCCGCTGAGCATGTACAGGTGCTCGCGATCGGCGACGGCCAGCAGCGCCTCCAGGCGGCGGAGGTAGCGGTCGGAGCGCCAGTCCTTGGCCAGCTCCACCGCCGCGCGGCTGAGGTTGCCGGGATAGCGCTCCAGCTTCTCCTCGAACTTCTCGAAGAGGGTGAACGCGTCGGCCACGGAGCCCGCGAACCCCGCCAGGATCTTGCCGTCGCGCAGCTTCCTCACCTTGGTGGCGGACGACTTGGCGACCGTGTCGCCCATGGTCACCTGCCCGTCTCCCCCCAGCGCGACCTTGCCGTCGCGCCGCACGGCGAGGATGGTGGTGGCGTGGAACGTTGGCATCGTCATGTATCTTCGACCGTCTCTCAAGTTTTCGATGACTCGCCAGGAGCGCTTGTATTCGCCACTGGAACAGCACAAAGTCCGCCTTCGCGGACTCGTTCCGCAAGGGCGGCACCCATTCCCCATTTCCCCATTCCCCATTCCCCGCCGTCACGCCCGCGGGTGCGCCTGCCGGTAGATCCGCTTCAGCCGCTCGCGCGAGGTGTGCGTGTAGATCTGCGTGGTGCTCAGGCTGGCGTGTCCCAGCAGCTCCTTCACCGCCAGCAGGTCCGCGCCCGCGTCCAGCAGATGGGTCGCAAAGGTGTGGCGCAGGGAGTGGGTGGACAGGCCCGCGTCGTCAGCGATCCCCTTGAGAAAGGCGCCGACGACGTTCTGGATCTGGCGGACGGTGATGCGGCGCCCCGTCTGCGCCACGAAGACGGCGCGGCGGTCGGGACGCTCCGCCGTCTCCATCACCCGCTCGCGCGCCTCGTAGTAGGCCCGAAGTGCGCGCGTCGCCGCGCGTCCGACCGGTACGATGCGCTCCTTACGACCCTTCCCCATCACGCGCACGCGGTCGCTCACCAGGTCCAGGCTGGCCAGGTCCATCGCCTGGAGCTCGGAGAGGCGCATTCCAGTCGCGTAGAAGAGCTCCACCACCGCCAGGTTGCGCAGCGCGTGGAAGCCGCCACCCTCCGCCCGCGCCTCCGCATCGCGGAACACCTCGTCCATCTGCTCGCGCGTCAGGAAGCCGGGGAGGTGGCGCTCCCGCTTGGGCGTGCGCACGGTGCGCGCCGGATTCGCGGCGACCCGCTCCTCCACGTGCAGGAAGCGGTAGAACGACCGCACCGCCGACAGCTTGCGCGCGATGGTGGTGCGCGCGAGCCCGCGGCGGCCGGCCATCTCGCCCATCCACGAGCGGATGGAGAGGCGGTCGACGCCGCTCCACGTCCACTCGGGGGCGCCATAGTAGCGATCCAGAAACGCCTCGAACTCCGCCAGGTCGATCGTGTACGCCTCCAGCGTGTTTGGCGAGAGCTGGCGCTCGTGCGCCACGTAGCCCAGAAAGGCGTCCACGTCCTCCCGGCGCGCCGGGTCGCCGGCGGGGGTCACGCCGCGGCGGGCTCCGGCACCAGCTCGTGCTGGCGGATCCAGGCCGCGAAGTCGGCGCGGGCGCGGGCCACCAGCTTCTCGCGCTTCTCCTCCTTCTTGCGCACCGGCTCCTCCAGCGGGTCCACCAGGCCGAAATTGGAGTTCATCGGCTGGAAGTGGCGCGGCTCCGACTCGCGCAGGTACCTCATCAGCCCGCCCAGCATCGTGGTGGCAGGTGGCAGCACCGGCTCCAGGCCGCGGACGATGCGGTCGAGGTTGGCCGCCGCGAGGATCCCCACCGCCGTCGACTCCGTGTACCCCTCAACCCCCGTGATCTGCCCCGCGAAAAGCAGCTCCGGGCGATCCGGGAGCGAGCCGTGCGCGGTGAGGCGCGCGGGGAAGTTGAGGTACGTGTTGCGGTGGATGGAGCCCCAGCGCAGGAACTCCGCGTTCTCCAGCCCCGGAATGGTGCGGAAGATCCGCTTCTGCTCGCCGATCTTGAGGCGCGTCTGGAAGCCGACCAGGTTCCACATCTGCCCCGCGCGGTCCTCGCGGCGGAGCTGCACGACGGCCCACGCGCGCCTGCCGTCCCACTGCGGCACGGGGAGCCCCACGGGCTTCATCGGCCCGAAACGGAGCGTCTCGGGGCCGCGCGTCGCCATCACTTCGATGGGGAGGCACCCCTCGAAGTAGGGGACGTTCTCCCAGTCGTGCCCCTCGTACCCCTCGCCGGACCGCAGCGCCTCCACGAAGACGTCGTACTGCTCCTTCGTCATGGGCGCGTTGAGGTAGTCGTCGCCCTCGCCCTTCCCCCAGCGCGACGCGGCGAAGAGCGTCTCCATATCCAGCGACTCGTTCGACACCACGGGCGCGATGGCGTCGAAGAAGGCGAGCCCGTCGTCGCCCAGCGCGCGGCGGATGGAGGCGGAGAGCGCATCCGAGGTGAGCGGGCCGGTGGCGATGATGGCCGGTCCCGCCGGAAGCTCCGCCACCTCGCCGCGCTCCACGCGGATGCGCGGGTGTGCCTCGATGGCCGCCGTCATGCGCGCCGAGAACTCGCGCCGGTCCACGGTGAGCGCCGTGCCGCCGGGGATGCGGGAGGCGCGGGCGGTGGACAGGAGCAGGCAGCCACCTGCGCTTAGCGCCTCCATCTCCAGCTTCAGCAGCCCGTGCGCGTTGGCCGGGTCCTCGCTCTTGAAGGTGTTGGAGCAGACGATCTCGGCCAGGTCGTGCGTCTGGTGCGCGGGGGTGCCGCGCACGGGACGCATCTCGCACAGCGTCACATCGTGCCCGCGCTCCGCGAGCTGGTACGCCGCCTCCGAGCCCGAGAGCCCCCCGCCCACCACGGTTACATCGGCCATTCACTCACCTTCGGATTTCGGTTGTACCCACGCGAGCCGTACTGATACCAGCGTGCGAGCGTTCGGTTCGTCGTGGCGCAGGAGTATAGCCGCCGGAGCGGGCCGGGGCGAGTAAAACCACAGCCTCACACAGAGCCGCAGAGAGAACTGAAAGAACGGATGAGGGGTTCTCTGTGCCCTCGCCGTTTCCTCCGTGTCTCTGTGTGATGGTTTTGTCTCGTAAACACGGAGGCACCGAGAGATCTTCTCGGTGCCTCGGTTTCTTTCGCACTAGGGCGAGCGCTACGGACGCCGCTTCACCGCCTTCTTCGGCGTCGCCTTCTTGGCCGTCGTCTTCTTGGCGGTTGTCTTCTTCACCGCCGCGGCGGTCTTGGAGGCGGCCTTCTTGGCGGGCGCCTTCTTCGCCGGCGCCGCCGACTTGCGCCCACGCACGCCCTTTTTCGCGGGCGCCGACAGCGCGCGCTCGGCGAGGAGCGCGACGGCCTGGTCGATGGTCACGGCCTCCGCCTCCACGCCCTTGGGGAGCGAGGCATTGATGGCGCCGTGCTTCACGTAGGGCCCGTACCGCCCCGCGAAGAGCTGCACCGGCTCGCCGTCGGCCGGGTGCGGGCCGACGGTGCGGATCGGCTCGATGGCCGTGCGCGTGCGTCCGCCCTTGGGCGCGGAAAGGAGCTCCATCGCGCGCGAAAGCTCGACCGTGTACACGTCATCGGTCGGGAGCAGCGAGCGGAAGTCGCCGTCGCACACCACGAACGGCCCGAAGCGCCCGATGCCGGCCGTGATCTCCTTCCCCTTCTCGGGATGGTTCCCCAGGTTGCGCGGGAGCGAAAGGAGCTTGAGCGCCGCCTCCAGCGTCACCTGTGACGGCGCCAGCCCCTTGGGCAGCGAGGCGCGGCGCGGCTTCTCGCTGCTCCCCTCCTCCGCCTCGCCGAGCTGCACGTAGGGCCCGAAGCGCCCCTGCAGCATCAGCACGGGCTTGCCGGTGCGCGGGTCGGTGCCCAGCACGTCCGGGCCCGACGACTTGGCGCGCACCAGCTCCGTCACCTGCTCCGGCGTCAGATCGGCCGGCGCCACGCCCTCGGGGAGCGACGCGGTGACGGTGGCGCCGTCCTCCTCCATCTCCACAAAGGGACCGAACTTGCCGATCCTCACCCGCGCCTGCAGGTCGGAAAGGCGCACGGTGGAGGCGTCCCGCGGGTCGATGCTCTCCTGGCCGGTGCGCACCAGCGCGTCCAGCCCCTCGGGGCCGTTGAAGAACTCGCGCAGGTACGGGAGCCACTCGGCGTCGCCCTCCGCGATCTCATCGAGCTGCTCCTCCATGCGCGCGGTGAAGCGCGTATCCACCAGGTGAGGGAAGTGGCCTTCCAGCAGCCCCGTCACCGCGAACGCCGTAAAGGTGGGAACGAGCGCGTTCGCCATCCGCTCCACGTAGCCCCGGTCGATGATGGTGCCGATGATGCTGGCGTAGGTGCTCGGCCGCCCGATCCCCTCCGCCTCCAGCGTCTTCACCAGCGTCGCCTCGGTGTAGCGCGCGGGGGGCTGCGTCTCGTGTCCCAGCGCCTCCAGCGCGCGCAGCCCCAGCACGTCACCGCGCCGGAAGGGGGGAAGCGGCTCGTCGCGGTCCTCCAGCGCCGCGTCCGGATCGTCCTGCCCCTCCACGTACGCGCGGAAGAAGCCGGCGAAGTCCACCCGCCGCCCCGAGGCGCGGAAGACGGTGTCGTCCGCCTCGATCAGCGCGGTGAGCTGCGTGATGCGCGCATCGGCCATCTGGCTGGCGACGGTGCGCATCCAGATCAGCTCGTAGAGGCGGGCTTCCTGGCCGCTGAGCCGCAGCTCCTCGGCGGTCCGCATCTCGGTGCCCGCGGGGCGGATCGCCTCGTGGGCCTCCTGCGCGCCCTTGCTCTTGGTGGTGAACTGCCGCGGCTGCGGCGAGAGGAACGGCTGCCCATAGAGCTGCTTCACCCGCGCGCGCGCCGCCCCGATCGCCTGCTCGGAGAGGTGCACCGAGTCGGTACGCATGTAGGTGATGTAGCCTTCCTCGTACAGCCGCTGCGCCACGCGCATGGTGTCGCGCGCGGAGAGGCGCAGCTTGCGGTTGGCTTCCTGCTGGAGCGTCGACGTGGTGAAGGGCGGATACGGGCGCCGGACGGAGGGCTTCTCCTCGGTCTCGGCCACCTTCCACGTGGCCGGGCGCAGCCGCTCCACCATGGCGCGCGCGGCGGCTTCATCGAGCAGCACCACCTCGCGCGCTTCCTTGAGGCGCCCGGTGGTCTCGTCGAAGTCGCGCCCGCTGGCCACCCGCTTGCCGCCCACGCTCTGCAGCGTGGCGCCGAAGGGGACCGCCTCCGCGAGGAGCGTGGCCTTGAGGTCCCAGTACGCGCCGGAGCGGAAGGCGCGCCGCTCGCGCTCGCGCTGCACCAGCAGGCGCACCGCCACGGACTGCACGCGCCCGGCCGAGAGCCCGCTGGAGATCTTCTTCCAGAGCAACGGCGAGAGGGTGTAGCCCACCAGCCGGTCGAGGATGCGCCGCGTCTCCTGGGCGCGCACCACCTCGGCGTCGATCTGGCGGGGCGACGCGAGGGCGGCGCGGATGGCCTCGGGGGTGATCTCGTGGAAGACGATGCGCGACACGGGCACGCGCGGCTTGAGCACCTCCACCAGGTGCCAGCCGATGCTCTCCCCCTCGCGGTCTTCGTCGGTCGCCACCACCAGCTCGTCGGCGTCCTTGAGCATGGCGCGCAGCTCGCTCACCACCTTGCGCTTCCCGGCCGGCACCACGTAGAGCGGCTCGAAGTCGTGCTCCACGTCCACCCCCAGGCGCGCCCAATCCTTCCCCTTCACGTCGGCGGGGATGTCGCTGGCCGACTCAGGAAGGTCGCGGACGTGCCCCATGGACGCGGCGACCTGGTACCCGGCGGGCAGGTACCCGCGGATCGTCTTCGCCTTGGTGGGCGACTCCACCACCACCAGCCGCCTGCGCTCCTTCGCCATTGTCTCCTGAATTGATGAGTGATGCGGAAGTGCTGAGTGCTGAGTCCTAAGTGCCTGGTGCCTAGTGCCCAGTGCCTAGAGGGAACAGCGGTGCGTGAGTGCGTGAGTGCGGCAACTTCGGCGCACCCCTTCTCTTGTCATCCTGAGCGACGCGCTACGCCGTCCTCTCCCGTGGGCCAAACCCTGGCGCGGAGCGAAGGATCTACTGCGCGTGCCGAGGGCCCCGGCCGGTCCCGCCGTCCCTCTTGCCTCGCCGGCTAGATTCTTCGGTCGCCGCAGAAGCGTGGCTCGGGACGAGAGCCCCGGCCCAGGCGGCTCCCTCAGAATGACAAACCCGCGAGACCGCTTCAGCGGTCTTCCCGTAGTTCCAGCCGGGGGCTTCAGCCCCCGGTGCTCCGGCGCTGATCCCCGCCTCCGATGTTGCGGCGCCCGGCGCTGTGCCACCTGCGTTCATCCATCTGCGTTCATCCGCCGACCGCCCCTACGCCCGCCGTTCAGCCGCCCGCCCCCACCCCAAGCACCGCTCGCTCCACCTCCGCCGCGACCTGGGCCGGGGTGCGACCCTCGGTGTCCACCGACAGCTCGGCTCGCGAGTACGAGGGCTCGCGCTCGGCGAGAAGGCGGCGGGCGGCGGAGAGCGGGTCGGGACCGGCCAGGAGCGGGCGCGCACCCGGCGCCGCGGCCCCACGGCGCACCACCTCCTCCGCCGAAACGCGCAGCCATACGCGCACCGTGCCGTCCCCCGGCAGCTCGCCGCGAAAGGCGTTGCCCATCCACCCGCCGCCTGGAGCAAGCACCATCCGCGCCCACGCCGCCACCGAGTCGCTCAACTCCGCCTCGATGCGGCGGAAAGCCGGCTCGCCCTTGTCCGCAAAGATCTCGCGGACGGGGCGCCCCTCGCGCTCCTCGATCAGCCGATCCAGGTCCACGAACGCCCACCCCAGCCGCCGCGCCAGCAGCTCCCCCACCGCGCTCTTGCCGGCGCACATGAAGCCGACCAGCACCACCCGCTCGACCGGGGAATCAGCCATGGCCCGCGCGCGCGGCGATGCGGTCCACGTAGCCGTCGAAGTTGGCGCGCACCTCGGCGAGCGAGTCGCCCCCGAACTTCTCGCGCACCGCGCCGGCAAGCACCAGGGCCAGCATCGCCTCGGCAACCACGCCGGCCGCGGGCACCGCCACCACGTCCGACCGCTCGCGCACCGCCTCGGCGGGGGCACCGGTGCGCAGGTCGATGGTGGGGAGCACGGGGCGCATCAGGGTGGAGATCGGCTTCATGGCGGCGCGCGCCACCAGCGGGGCGCCGGTCGTGATCCCCCCCTCCAGCCCGCCCGCGCCGTTCGAGGAGCGCCCGTAGCCGCCCCCGCGCCGCGCCGCCTCGTCGCGCACGATGGGGTCGTGCACGCGGGAGCCGGGGCGCATCGCTCCCTCGAAGCCCAGCCCGATCTCCACCCCCTTGATCGCCTGGATCGACATCAGCGCCCCGGCGATGCGGCCGTCCAGCCGCGCATCCCACGACACGTGCGACCCCAGCCCCGCGGGAAGTCCGCGCGCCACCACCTCCACCACCCCGCCCAGCGTGTCGCCCTCGCGCTTGGCGGCGTCGATGGCGTCGATCATCCGCCCCTCCGCCTCCGCGTCCAGGCAGCGCACCGGCGACGGGTCGGAGGAGGCGTTGAGGTCGTCCGGGAGCTCGGAGGGCATGGCGGCCACGACCCCGCCCAGCGCCACCACGTGGCTCCCCAGCGTGATCCCCAGCTCGGCCAGGAAGCGCTTCGCCACGGCGCCGCACGCCACGCGCGCCGCCGTCTCGCGGGCGCTGGCGCGCTCCAGGATGTCGCGCGCGTCGGTGCGGTCGTACTTGAGTGCGCCCACCAGGTCCGCGTGGCCGGGGCGCGGGAAGAAGACGCGGCGCATCGCCTGGTCATCACCCTCCACCGGCTCCGGCGACATCGCCTCCGTCCAGTTGGCCCAGTCGCGGTTGCGCACCAGGAGCGCGATGGGGGAGCCCAGCGTCTCGCCGTGCCGCACGCCGCTCAGGATCTCGGCGCGGTCGCTCTCGATGCGCATCCGCCCGCCCCGGCCGTACCCGCCCTGGCGGCGGCGCAGCTCGCGGTCCAGGTCGTCGGCGCGAAGGGGGAGGCCGGCCGGGAGCCCTTCGACCACGGCGGCCAGCGCGGGGCCGTGCGACTCTCCGGCGGTCGTGAAGCGGAAGGCGGACATGGCGTAAATAAAACACCGGGGGTCTGGCATCGCCAGACCCCCGGTCCCGCCTCACCCCTGCCGCACCGCACCCCTCAGCGGCGCAGGTCCGCCGCGGTCAGCCCGATGCGCAGTATCCCCGAGGGGGTCAGCGCGAAGAGGCGGATCGTGTACAGCGCCGCCTCCGGATCGCCCGCGAGCACCGGGATGGCGATCACCGTCCCCGTCACCCGGTCGCGCACCGGCAGGCGCCGGATCGTCTCAAAGCTGTACGTGTCGATCACGTCGAGGTAGGGCCCGTTCGCGTCCACGCCCGATGTGAAGCCCAGCCGCCGCCCGTCGTTGGCCGGGTAGCCGGCGTTGAGCGGGTGCATGGCGCTGCCGCCCGTGGGCGATCCGCTCCGCGTGACCCCCGCCAGGCGCAGGCTGTTGTCGAAGAAGTACACCTGGTTGCCACGCGCCACGCCCAGCGAGCCGTCCGAGTTCAGCCCCAGGCCGATCACCCGGTCCGCGGCGTTCTGGATCAGGTCGCCCGATTCCCGGCTGGAGCCCACCAGGTTGCCGCCCTGGAGCTGGAAGAAGAGGATGCGCCCGAAGTCCCTCACCCCCTCGCCGAAGGCGATGGCGTTGCGCTGCGTGCTGGTCGCCACGAACGTCGTGTCGCTCAGCCCGATGGTCGAGGCGTCCACCCCCAGGTCCAGGCGGGTGTCCGTGAGCCCGGCGGTGCGCATGTTGGCGAGCGCGGCACTCACCGGCGTCGCCAGGCCGTTGACGCACGACGGGTCGCTCTGCTCCGGGCGCAGGCGGCGCGGGCACACCGTGATGGTGCTCCCCGGCGACAGCCCGGCGTCCAGCGCGTTCACCACGATCCCCTTGCCGACTGTGCGCGTGGCGTAGTTGGTGAAGATCTCCGTGCCGCGGTTGAACTCGTACGACGTGTCCTTGCGGCGGTCGTACACGCGGATCGTCCCTTCGATGCCGGCGGCGGTCGGGCGGGTGGAGTACAGGATCTGCCCGCTGGAGAGCTGCCCCAGGAACTGCGGCCGGTCGCTGTAGCGCCCCACGTCTACCCTGCTCACCGAGTCCGTCTTCACGTCGTACGACACGTCGTACAGCTCCACGTCCGCCGTGCGGATGCGCCTCACCTCCTGCGGCGTTCCCGTTGCCGGCAGCGCCACGACGGAGATGTTGGTGCCGCCGCTGTTGGCCACCAGCAGCGAGTCGCCCGTGGCGCCCACCGCGAGCCCCCACGGCCGCGAGCCCACGCTCACCGGCGCGCCGAAGGCCAGGCCGGTGACCGGAAGGACTTCCACCCGGTTGGCGTTCATGTTGGATGCGAACACCCGCCGCCCGTCCGATGCGATGTCGGCGATGGTGTCGCCCGCCGACGGGAAGGCCACGGTGGTGCCGCGGGTCACCAGGATCGTCAGCAGCCTTCCGGACACGCCGGCCGCCACGTGCGCCCCGCCCGCCAGCGCGCACGGCAGGCGCTGCGGCGTTCCCGGCGAGGTGGCCGCGCCGCAGTTGCCGGCCGCGTCCACCGCCCACGCCGTCACCTCCACGGAAAGCGTCACCGTGTCGGCGGGCGACAGGCCCAACTGGCCCAGCGGAATCCTCGCCGTGTCCTGCGGGCCGCGCCGGCGGGCGGTCAGGTAGCGATCCATCGCCGCGCCGGTGGCCGGGTCGCGGTAGCGCACCCGCAGCGTCGCGCCCACCGAGTCCACCGCGGTCTCGTCGGTTGCCAGCACCCACACCTTCACCGTGTCGCCGCCCTGCCTGCGCGACACCGAGTCCACGTTGAACGTCACCCGCGGCGCGATGAGGTCCGCCACCGGCGCGGTGATCCTCACCGCCACGGCGCGCGAAGTCGCCTGGATGTTGCTCCCCGAGGTGGCCACCGCCTCGATGGCCAGCGGCCCCGTCGCCGCGGGGAGTGCCACGTTGACCGTGGTGTCCACCTTTGCGCGCGGCGTGGCGATGGGGATGACGATCTCGCGCGCGAAGGCGCCGGTCATCCTCACCACCACCGAGCGGACCAGGTCGTTGGCGTCTTCCGCCGACACCCTGACGGGGAGCTGCCCCCCGGCGGGGAAGCTGTCGTTCTGCACGGGAGCCACGATCTGCACGCGCGGCCCGCCGATGTTGACGTAGGCCGTGTCCGCCCGCGAGTTGCCGGCGCTGTCCACGGCCACCGCCACCACCATCACCCGCCGCTCGGAGGTGCTGTCGGCGGTGGCGATCAGGTAGCGCGTGATCGTGGTGTCCCTTCGCGTGGTCTGCGACAGGTTCACGCTCTTGCTGCCGAAGCGCGGGTACACGCTGTCGGTGCCCAGCGAGCGGTCGCCTCGCACGGAGAAGCCGGCGAGCGACAGCGAGCCCAGCCGCTGGTTGTCCGCCACCTTCACCTGCACGAAGACGGAGTCCGCGATGGCGACCACAGCGCTGTCGCGGGGGAACTCGATGGTGAGCGTCGGCTTCGCAGTGTCGGCAGCCGCGGCGCCGCCGCCGTTGCCGTTGCCGGAGCCGACCGGGTCCCTGAAGCCGTTGCCGCCGTCGCAGGCGGCGAGCGCCACCGCGGCGGCAAGGAGAGAGGCCAGCCCCCGGAGGGGCCGGCGCGAGGTGCGTGTCACGGAAGTTCTCCGGTAGGGGTCCTGCGGGGGATGATCACGAAGCGCTCTCGTCCGCGATGTGGGGCGTGACCATGATCAGCAGGTCGCGCTTGACCTCGCGGTCGCTGCTCCGGCGGAAGAGGACGCCCAGGAAGGGGATGTCCATGAGGAAGGGGATGCCGACGCGGTTGCGCGTCACCTCGGTCACGGTGAGGCCGGCGATGACCGCCGTCTCGCCGTCGCGCACCATCACGCGCGTCTGGCCCTGCTGCTGGAGGAACTGCACGCCGATCTCGGTGGCCGCGGCCGCCGCGCTGGAGCGCTCCGCGTGCAGCGTCAGCAGCACGCGCCGGTCCGAGGTCACCTGCGGCGTCACGATCAGCCGGATGCCGGTCTCCACCAGCTGCGCCGTGGCGCGAGCCGTGGCGGCACCGCCGCCGCCTCCTCCGCCGGCACCCGCGCCGCCCACGTCCACCACGCGGATGGGGGTGCGCTCACCCACCCAGATGGAGGCTTCGTGGTTGCTGGACACCGTCACCGTGGGGGCCGCCTGCACGTCCGAAAGCTCGGCCGACTGCAGCGCCTCCAGGAAGGAGACCAGGGTGTAGCGCCCCAGCACCAGCGAGGTGAGCACCTGCAGCGCCGGCGAGGTCACGCGCTGGTTGGCGTTCCCCAGCGCCGCGATAGAGCTGCCGCCCAGCGACACCAGGTTGGCGTTGGTGAGCTGCCCCGGGTTCTGCGGGTCCGGCACCGAGGTGAGCTGGTTCAGCGAGTTGCCGCGCGAGTCCTTGAGGTCGTACGTGACGCCCAGCTCCTCCGCGTCCGTGCGGTTGACGAAGACGATCTTGGCCCGGATCGCCACCTGCGGCGTGCGCACGTCCAGCTGCTCCACCAGGCGCACGAAGTCGTTGATGATCGACGAGATGTCGGTGGCGATCAGCGTGTTGGTGGTGGGGTTGACGGACACCGTGCCGCGCTCGCTGGTCAGCGGCTCCAGCGTGGACCGCATCTCCTCCACCGGCACGTAGTTGATGCGAAAGGTGCGCGTCACCAGCGGCTCGTTCCGCTCGCGGTTGGCGAGGTTCTCGATCTTGTCGACGCGGATGATCCCCGTCCCCTGCTCTTCGGCCGCCAGCCCGTACGCCTGCAGGAGGGCGCGGAGCGCCTCGTCCCACGGCTGGTTGTCGAAGGCGACGTAGTCCACCGCGATCCCGCCCACCTCGGCGCCCGGCACGATGGAGCGGCCGGTGAGCTCGGCAAAGGAGGCCAGCACCTCGCGCATGTCCGTGTTCTCGAACGTCACGGAGATGGGACGCGCGCGCTGCTGTGGACGCTGCTGCTGGCGCGGCTCCTGGCGGGTCTCCTGCTGCCGCGGGATCGCCGATTCCGCGGCCATGCGCGGCGCCGCAGCGGAGCCGCCGCTGCGCCACGCCTGGAACTCCGGCGCGCCGGCGGCGAGCGCGATGCGCACCCCCTCGGGCACCTGCTCCACCGTGTACTGGGCGTCGCGCACCAGATCGATCACCACGCGCACCACGTCGGCGGCGTGCTGGCTGGTGCGCACGGCCGACACGCCGCCGCGATGGATCCCATCGTAGCGGCTGGCCGGCAGGTCGCTGCGCGCGCCGCGGATGTCCACCACCACGCGGGGAGGCCCGGAAAGGCGGAAGTGCTCGTAGGTCACCTCGCCCCCCGTGATCTCCACGGTGAGCTCGGTGCGCCCGCCGCGCCCTTCCAGGCGCAGCGCCGAGATGCTGCCGTCCGCGCCGCGCGGCGCGGAGGGGCTGCTTCCCGCCGGGTCCGCCGCGGCCGCACGCGGCGCCGCGGAGGCGAGCAGCGCCGGGATGAGCGCGGCGGCTAGGTGACGTATCATGGTGAAAGTCCTGGGTGGGGGAGCTTGGCGGAGATTCAGGGATTCTGCGTGCTCGATGGGCGCGCCAGCGTGGCGCCGTTGCCGCGGGGCTGCTGCTGCGTACGGGACGCCGGCTGCTGGGGGGCGCCCGGCTGCGGCTGCGCGCCGGGCTGCTCCGCCGGCCTGCGCTGCCCGCCGCGGCGCAGCGGGCCCG